>JAIRKB010000263.1 GCA_031260385.1 Propionibacteriaceae bacterium
AGATATAGGTCGTCGCACCAGCCGTGTAGCGGGCCTCAAAATCGTACACCCCTGAGGCTGGGTGGATCTCAACCGGCGGGAAAGCGACGGGCCCAGATCCGAGATCGAAGACCGGAACGGCGACCTCAACACCGCCAATGAACTCCTCAACGACAACCACCTTGCCATAGGCATAGGCGTTGACCATCGCGGCCGGGAGGTCCTCAATCCGGGAGACTGCCTGGGCGCCGAGCGCCGAACCGGAGGTCGTTGGCTTCACAAAGAGCGGCAACCCGAGACGATCCTCGATCAGAGCCATCAGGGCAGCCGCCCCCAGATCACGGAACATATCGTGCGGCAGAACCACCCGCTTGGGCACGACCAAGCCGGCGGCACCAACCACCGGGATCGCCAAGGCCTTGTCAAAACTAGCGCGACAAGCCGCCGCCGTCGCCCCAACATAGGGCACGCCGACCAACTCGAGGACCTCGCGTAAGGCGCCATCCTCACCGGCGCCCCCATGGAGCATCGGGAAGACTACCGGGTTGTCCAAGGTGGTCAGCAGTTCAATCAGCGAGGGTTGGATATCGGACAAGGTGACCCGAAATCCGGCCCGGGTCAGCTCGCGGGCAACCCGTTGACCGGACTCCAGAGAGACCTCGCGTTCATGGGATAGTCCTCCGGAAAGAACAATTACTTCTTGCGTCATATCTTGGCCTCCAAGGTGTAGGGCTGGTTAGGGGGCAATTTCTTCGGGTTGCGTGCGGGGGATAGTTAGGCCGAAGGTCGCTCGCAACTCGGCTTCTTCTTTAATAGCCTCGCCTAGACGGCGAGTCCCTTCGTAAATCGCTTCTGGGGTCGGGAAACAGTAGCTCAAGCGCATATTGCGTGAGCCCAAACCATCGGCATAGAACGCCGTACCGGGCACAAAGGCGACCCGGTGAGAGGTCGCACGCCCCATCAGTTGATCAGCATCAAAACCCTCCGGCAGCGTCATCCAGACAAAGAAGCCGCCTTTCGGATGGGTCCAAGTCGCCCCGGCGGGCATATGGTCATCAAGTCCGCGCAACATGGCGTCACGCCGGATGCGATACATATCGCGGAAGGAGGCGATCTGGGCCCGCCAATCCCACGTCGACAGATATTCCGAGATCGCGAACTGGGAGAAGGTCGGCGGACATAAGGTCGCCGACTCCTGCGCTAAGACGAGCTTTTTGAGTACGGCAGGCGGCGCTAAGACCCAACCGGTGCGGAAACCGGGGGCGAAAGTCTTCGAGAAGGAGCCCAGATAGACGACCTGCTCAGCGTCGAAAGAGCGTAAAGCCGGTTGCGGCGGAACGTCGATACCCAACAAGCCATAGGGGTTGTCCTCGACGAGTAAGATCCCGAGCTCCTTAGCCACCGCCAACAGTTCCTGGCGTCGAGCGACAGACAGCAGCGTCCCGGCCGGGTTGTTGAAGTTCGGGATCGTGTAGAGGAACTTCACCCGACCCCCACTCGCCTGAACCGCCGCCGTCGCCTCACGGACGGCCTCGGGAATGATGCCTTCTTCATCCATGGCAACATGGACGACCCGGGCTTGGTAAGCCGCGAAGGTGCCTAACGCGCCAACATAGCTCGGCGCTTCCGCCAGGATAACATCGCCTGGATCGATAAAAGTCCTTGTCACAAGGTCAAGACCCTGTTGGGAACCACAGGTAATGATCACATCATCCCCATGGGCCTCAATCTGCTCTTCGCGCATCACCTCACAGATCTGTTCGCGAATCCGGTCGTCACCTTGGGCGGAACCATAGTTCATGATCTGGGGTCCGCGAGCCTTGATGAGGTCACCAATCATCGTACCGATGACATCGAGCGGTAGATCGGCAATATTCGGCATTCCCCCGGCAAGTGAGACCACTTCCGGGCGATTAGCTACGGCAAAGAGCGCTCGGATCGCAGAAGCCTTCATCCCCATCGTACGGGTGGCGTAGGTATCGACATAGGGGTCGATCCGCGTTTCCATTCTCTTTGCCGGTGTCGTCATGCATACACTCTGCCGCAAAAAGTCGTACTATGGCGACATGGCGCGCAGAAATGGGACGGTCAGCGAGGGGCAATACCACAGCCCGAATCGCGGTGGAATCATTGCCTTGACCCCGCAAGACCTCGAAAAACTGGCCCCCTTTGTGCCCGGTCTCGATTGCGCAGAGTACGTCACCGCTGCCCAAGCCGCCCAGGAGAAATGGGGCATGGCCGGGGTGGCGATGGCCCAATCTGAGCGTCTAGTGGGGGCGATTCTGATCGCACCTCAGATTGGGATACCACCAATGCATCCTCTGGCGAGTGGGGGGATTGATGCCAAAACCGCCGGGATCATCCTGGTCTGGGTGCTGCCCGGCTTATCAACCCGGTTTGTTGGTCGTCGCCTCTGTATAACTCTTAGCCGATTATTATCTGGCCAGGCCTCCGGTCTAGAAGCTCAACGCGGTTTGATCACCGGGACCGGGGCGACGCTGGCCCCGGCGCGCGCCTGGCTGGTGATGATGGGCTTTCGCCGCTTGCGCTACCCTCGTGGTCGCTATCGTCTCGACTTCGCCGGTCTAGTTAGTTGGCTCAGACCACGGCTTCAAGGGCTTGGCGCAGCTTCATTTTGGTCACGGAACCGACAAGCGCGTCCTGCAACTCTCCGTTGACAAAGAGGTGTACGGTCGGCAGGTTGCGGATATCGTGGGCCGTCGTCACGGCGGTGTTTTCGTTGGCATCCACCGACACGAACTTGACCTGGCCAGCAAACTGACCAGCCAACTCCTCGATCACCGGGGTGAGTTGGCGGCAGGGGGCACACCAGTCCGCCCAGTAGTCGACCAGCACCGGGATTGGGCTGGCGAGCACTTCGCTCGCAAAGGTGGCGTCACTAACGGCAGTGATATTCGACATGGCTTCCTCTCGATGTCGGGGAGTTGGGGTTCAAATCTTGGTGAGAGCGCCCAGATAGCGTTCGGCGTCTAGTCCGGCCCGGCAGCCCGCGCCAGCGGCGGTGATCGCTTGGCGATAGGAGTGGTCAACTAGGTCGCCACAAGCAAAAACACCCTCAAGGTTGGTTAGCGTACTCGGTTCTTGGACGCGAACGTAGCCGGCGGCGTCAACCGCGACCTGCTCGCGCACCAGTTCGCTGCGTGGCTCATGACCAATCGCGACAAAGACCCCTTCGACCGCCAACTGGCGTTCGGCGCCCGTAATGGTGTCAGTCAAGGTCAGCCCGGTCACGGCGTTATCGCCGGTAATCCCGGCGACAATAGCGTTCCATTCGAAGCGGATCTTTGGGTTGTCGAGGGCCCGGGAGGCCATGATCGCTGAGCCGCGTAAGGCGTCCCGGCGGTGGACGATGGTGACGCTGCGCGCGAAACGGGTTAGGAAGGTGGCTTCCTCGAGGGCTGAATCGCCGCCCCCAATCACGGCGATGTCCTTATCCCTAAAGAAGAAGCCATCGCAGGTCGCACACCAGGACACCCCGCGCCCCGACAGACGTTGCTCGTCGGCAAGCCCTAGCTTGCGATAGGCCGAACCCATCGCCAGAATGACCGCTTTCGCTTCGTAGTGGGTCTGGTTGGAATCCTCGATCTGTTTGAGCTCGCCGGTTAGATCTAGACTGACAGCGTCTTCGGCGACCAGAATCGCGCCGAAGCGTTCTGCCTGGGCCCGCATTTGCTCCATGAGGTCAGGGCCTTGGATACCTTCGGGAAAACCGGGGAAGTTCTCCACCTCGGTCGTCGTCATCAGGGCCCCTCCGGCGGTCAGGGCGCCCGTTAGTACGATCGGACGCAACCCCGCCCGAGCGGCGTAGATCGCGGCAGTGTAACCGGCGGGACCAGAACCGACGATAACAAGATCATGTGTGGACATAGCATCCCTTTCTCACTCCGCGGCGACCCAGGCCGGGGCGAAACGCACGCACGCTGGCCGGTCTATCTTCCCACGAAATGACGCTCCGATCACTCAGGGCGGGGCCGTGTCGGGGCCAACGCTGATGATTGTTCCTACCAGCGATTAAAAAAATGTCAATCCCAGCAAAAAAACCTGTGGATAAGTCGCACAAATAGCTAAAAATAGCGCATAGTAGAGGTAGAGAACGGAGGATCGTGGTTACAAAGCCAACTAATCGCTTGCGCGGGGATGGTGTGGGGGTGCCCGCTCGACCGCTAGGCGCCATCGCGATACTAGCAATTCTGCTTCTCGGTGTGCCTTGGGCGTTGATTAAGTACGGTGCCTGGGCGGCCTTGGGGGCGGTGATTAAGGACTTCGGCCTACTGGTTGGTCCCGATAATGGTCAGCTGGTCTTGGGGATCTTGACCTTGGCGGGGGCTTTGCTGTGGCTGATCTTGGTCTTGGGGGTGGTGCTCGAGGGTCTGGAGGCGATCAGGAACCCCAGCCGAGCCCCCATCAGGGTTTCCGACAAGCCGACCCCACCCAGGGGGTTCTTGGCCTGGCCTCGGGCGCTCGTTCGGCCGTTGGTCGCCGCGGCTTTTGCGTGGTCGGTGTTGGCGGGCGGGCTTTCCCAAGCGCTGGCTGATCCGGTGCCCTCCGCGGTGGTTGAGACTAGCGCAGCGCCTGAGCCGGTCCGACCCTCGCCGGTGACTGAGAGCTATGTCGTCCAGGCTGGGGATACCTTATGGTCGATCGCGCAGATTTTTTACGGCGATGGGGCAATGTGGCCGCGGATCGCCGAGGCCAATCAGGAAAGCTTGGTGAATACGGTCGATCTGATTCATGTTGGTCTCCGGTTGACGATTCCGCCCCTGAATCTGTCCAGCCCGCCAGGGTGTTCGGCGGAGAGGACGGTCATTGTTGAGCCGGGGGACTCGCTATGGTCGATTGCCGAGCGCGAACTCGGGGATCCTGAGCAGTGGCCGTTGTTAGTGGAAGCGAATCACCATTTGATCGATGAGCCGGGGGTTATCGAAGCCGGCTGGGAGTTGATCATTCCCTGCGCGACCATCGCCAATGACTCCTATACGAACGAAACCCCGTCCGAGGAGAAACCGGTAGAGGTTCCGGTGGAAGTGCCGGTGGAGCCAGAGCAGCCACAGCAGCCACAGGAGCCACCGGGGCCGGGAGAGGCGCCGGTGGAGGCCGATGATCCGGGAGTCGATGAGGAACTGCCTAGTGAGAACTCCGACTCCTCGGGGCCGCCGACCAGCGAGGAACCGCCCGCTGGTGACACCCAGACCGGTGAATCGCTTGCTGTCATTGAATCCGTGCTCGGGGTCAGCGCGCCCCTCGCGGTGGGAGTCGTAGTGATGTTGCGCCGACGCCGGCAAGCCCAGCTGCGGGCCCGCCCGGTCGGGCGCCGCATACTCTACCCTAGTGATGAGGCGCGTCAGCTAGAGTCGACCCTAAACTTTGTCAGCTCCCAGATCCCGGCTCGCCAGGCGGCGTTGCGTCTACAAGGCCTCGAGCACCTTGAAGACTTCGATCCTGGGGTTGAGCCGGTGATCGAACCGGTCGAGGCGATAACGGAATTCGATGCGGGGATCATGATCAACATCGGATCCGACGAACAGGGTAAGGCGGTCTTGGCGGATGTCAGTGGGGGAAAGATGCTCGTGCTGGAAGCCAGCCAGGCGTTGGACCTTCGGGCGATGATGTGCGGGATCGCCCTCGGGTTGGCGACCGAAGAGAATCCCGCCAACCTTGATCTCCACATTGTGGGGTCTGATGAGATCTTCGAGACGGTTGATGGGGTGGAACTCCACGAATCGAGCTACGAAGCGATCAACTCATTGACAGCCACCCTGGTTGATCGACGAAGCTTTCTCGGCGCTGACCACTGGATTGATTTACGCCGTGACCCGAACTTCGGGGAGGCTTGGCGCCCAGTGGTCTATTGTTTCCTCGAACCAGTCGACCAGCTCACCTTCGATCAGCTCTGCGAGCGCGTCGGTGGGGTCGATGTCGGGATGGCGATAGTCGCTAGCCGCCTGAACGAGAGTCCAACCGCTGAAGTGATGGCCGCTACGGTGCGACCAGACCGTCTCGGCCAAGCGGGGTTGGAACCACTCGGGGTGCGGTTATATCCCACTCGTCTTCAGCCTAGCCAACCATTAGCCGAGTTACTCCAAGTCAGCGCCGCTAGCCGGACTACTCGGGCCTGGTGGTCTTCGACCCTGCTGGGCGGATCCAGTTTCCCGACCAGTCAACTAGCCCCCGCTGAGGGGCTTGATGATCCCCTACTCAAATCGAACTCCCGTCTGGCTAACGACGACAAGGACACCGCGATGCCTGCGCCACTTTCCTGGAATGATCCCAGCCCCGGCACCACCTTTAGCCACCCAACCTTGAAACTACTTGGCCCGATCGTGTTAGAGGGTGCGCAAGGGGAGGCGCCTGTGCGTGCCGAACGAGCCTGTATGGAGTATTGCGCTTGGCTCTTGGAACACCCTGGGACGACCGCAGTGGCGATGGCTCAAGGCTTACTGGTGGCCGAAGGAACCCGCCGCTCCAATATGAGTCGACTCCGCTCCTGGCTCGGTCAAGATCAAGCGAATGAGCCCTACCTACCAGAGGCCTATTCTGGTCGAATCTGGCTGAATGCCGCTGTGACCTCAGACTGGCTACGGCTCTGCATGTTGGTTGGTAGTGGAGTGGAGATGGCCGATACTGAGCGCTTGCTAGCCGGCCTCCAGTTGGTCCGGGGGGCTCCGCTCGCCGATGCCGCTCCCGGACAGTGGCATTGGGCGGAGGAAATTCGCACGGACATGGTCTGTCTGATTCGCGATATGGGCGTGGTCGCCACCCGGCGCTGTCTGGAGCTCGGCGATATTGATCAGGCCCGTTGGGCCGCCTCCCGCGCTCTGGTCGCGGCACCAGAAGACGAGTTACTGCTCTGTGCCCGATTGGAAACCGAGAATGCGGCCGGGAACCGCCTTGAGGTCGAACGCCTCGCCAACTGGATCACTCGCAATGCTCGCAATATCGGTATCGACCTCCTGCCGGAGACCGTGGCGACCCTGCAGACTGTGATCAGTCGGCCTCCACCAAGCAGTGTGGTCCATTAGGGTCGCTGCAGTAGGCGATTAGCAGTTCGCGATGGTCTCGCAACTGGCGTACGGTGTCGGAACAGCGCCGTCGAATCGCTCCCCGGCTCATGGCGTAACGCTCGGCGACAACCGCTTGGGGTAGGCCTTTAAGGTAGACCTCTTCGACGATCGTGAGCGATAGGGGGCTTGCCAGTTTGAGCTGGCGGGCGGTCAGGATCACCCTCGCACCACTCGGTCCGGGGTCAGTGGTCGTCGGTGGAGCGAGGGGTTGCGCCCTCGCTTCGGATAATACGTCCTTGCGGGTGTCAAGATAGAGGTTCGCTGCCACTGAGTGGGGGCGGCGCTCAAGTGGATAGTTGGCTAGACGAATCCACAAGGCAGCTAGTAGGTGATCCACTTCAGGATAGGGATAGGTTCGCGAAAGGAGAACCAGTTTTGGCAGCATCGCCTGAAGGACCACCCGTCCAGCAAGGGGGTATCCCTGTTGGCAGGCCTGGATCAGACCCCACAGAACTAGATCGGGGTTGAAGCGGATGGAGGAGAGGACTTGATCAAGGCTCGGGGCGGGGGTCATCCAATCAGCCTGATCGTGACGCCTAGACTCCCATTCCTGGTCGAGTTGAGTGCGGAATGTACGGCTGGACATGGAGACCACTTTGTCGCCCAACTGTTGTCCAAAAGGTTGTCCAACTCAGGTGAGGTGTTGTCCAAGTGTTGTCAGTTTCGGTGAGCTTTAGCGTTCGACAACGCCCATGTCGTAGGCGGCGAGGACCAAACCGACGCGATCGCGGGCTTGGAGTTTGAATAGCAAGCGCGAGATATGGGTCTTGACCGTACCCTCCGCTAGGTGCAGTCGCTCGGCGATTTCCATATTGTTGCGACCGATGGCGATCTCCTTGAGCACATCAATCTCACGGTCGGTGAGCAGGTTGAGTCGCGGGTCGGGCCGGGAGCGATCCACCCCTGGCACCAAGTTTGATAACAAGCGCTTGGTGGTTGATGGTGCCATGATGGCATCCCCAGAGTTAACGGCGCGAATGGCGTCCACCAGTTCGGTGGCGCGGGCATCCTTGAGCAGGAAGCCACTGGCCCCCGCCCGCAAGGCTTGGTAGACATAGTCATCAAGGTCGAAGGTCGTCAAGATGATGATCTTGACCGGGTAACCAGCGCTGATGATCTTGCGAGTGGTTTCGATGCCATCCATTCCGGGCATCCGGACGTCCATGAGCAGAATGTCGATCGGGGTCTGGCGCATCAAGGTCAAGGCTTCAGCGCCGTTACTAGCTTCGCCGACGACGTCAATATCTGGTTCGGCGTCGATCATCATGCGAAAACCACTGCGAACGAGAACCTGGTCATCAACCAGAGCTACCCGAATGGCCCGGATTAACGGGGGCTTAAGCTGGTCTTCAACGGTATCTGCGCGCATACTCTGAATCCTCCTGTTCCAGTCGGGCCAGTTGTCAAGGTCCCCCCTAGAGCCTGGACTCGTTCGGACATGCCCATCAGTCCGGTCCCTCTGTGATCCCCCATCCGGGGTTGGCCGCTGAGTTTGTTGGTCACCACCACCGAGACATAGGTTGGGAACCAGAGCACGGCCACGTGGGGTTCAGCGGTCGGACCACCGTGTTTTAGGGAGTTGGTCAGCGCCTCCTGAATCACCCGATAGATCGTCAGTTCGATACTCGGGGTCGAGCCACGGGGCGTACCAGAGACCGTCAAGGTGGCGTTCGCCTTGTCAACCAAGGCCGAGATATCTGACAGTTGCGGGGAGGAGACCACCTCCGGGTTGGTGGGCGAGTCTGAGCGCAAGGTCCGCACGATCCGACGCATCTCCTGGAGCGATTCGCGGCCGGTGTCAGTGATGGTTTGGAGGGCTTGTTGGGCGGTGGCCGGGGAACGTTCCACCTGAGCCAGCCCACCCTCGGCCTGAACCACCATCACCGAGATCGAGTGGGCAACCACATCATGAAGTTCCCTCGCCACCGAGGTGCGGATCTGGTTCTCGATCGTACGTTGGCGGGCGACCTGCTCGGCCTCCTTGAGGTGACCGGCATCAGTTTCGGCGAGTTTCTGACGGACAAGCGCCTCGTCAACCACACTCATCCGCCGAGCGGCCGAATAACAAGCGACGACCACAGCGCCGATCGTGATGGCGATGAGGAGCATTTCATAGCGGTGATCAGGATTGGCGATCATCCAGCGGATGGTCGCCAGGCTAGTTAGCATTAGGGCCAAGGCCAGACAGATGCGGGTGGAAATGGTCGGCATCCAGCGGGCGACCGCGTGCACAGCCAGCGGGATCAGGAACCAACTACTGGTTGGTGTGTCCCGGAAAGCCAGTTCGACCAGCAGGACCAGGCAGACGATCAGGAAAAATATCGGTGGGTAGTGGCGTCGCAGAATAACGCTCAGATAGGCGACAGTGCCGGTGATGGCGAGAAAGACTAAAGAGTCCATTGAGGCCTGGCTTAGACCGAAGAAGAACCAGACGGCGATAAAAGACACATGGATAATCAGGAATCCGACCATGGCCAATCCAGCGTCCAAGAGCCAGTCTTTGGGCTTCGCTCCGGGCGCGTAAAAAGGATTCGACGCCTGCACGTCTCAATTCTAGAGGGAAGAGGAGATATCTAACAGTGTCTTTACCAAGGCGTGAGGGTGGCGTCGCCGAAAGGGTGGTTAGAGTAGTAATAGCTTGCTGCACTTGTGGGACCGTGAGAGACTGACTCCATGAAGAAGTTCCTTTGCGTCCTGCTGACACTGCTCGGTCTTGGCGCTGTCCTCTATTTCTTGACGCAGCGCAATGCTCAAGCCCGCCAGCTTTGGAATGACACTCTGGCCAAGGTTCCTGGCCTATGCAACTGCTGCTGCGAGGATGAGGAAGAAGAAGAGATCTAGCGGCTCTCCACCCGGCCTGAAGGTGAACTAAGAATCAGGTCACAATTTGATAAACCTCCCGAAACGCCGAAGTTGTACGGGAAACGCCCGCTATAGTTGACAATGCCCGCCACAGAACCCCTGGCTTGGAGTATTGGATTGCTGCTCCGGGTTGGCTCGAGGACTGAGGCGGGTACGGGGCACTAACTCAGCTGGTAGAGTGCGACCTTTGCAAGGTCGAAGTCAGGGGTTCGAGTCCCCTGTGCTCCACCCAAGTGTACGTACGGGAACCCCCGACATGTAGACCTCAATGTATTCGGCCACTGCTAGGCGGGCTCGGCCTCTGGTTTTGAACACCTGTTGGTAGTACATTTCGTT
>JAIRKB010000293.1 GCA_031260385.1 Propionibacteriaceae bacterium
AGCAGCACATCCGCCGCCGAGAAACCACTCGCCCCTAGCCCGGCGATGCACACCCGGGCTTGGGGCCAATCGGAACTCCGATTAGCGGTTGGTAGCCAGTCGATCATAAGCCCACCACCCACTCGGCATAGAACAGACCAATCCCGGCAATCACCGAGAGCCCAGCAATGATCCAGAACCGGATCACGACGGTAACCTCTTGCCAGCCGAGCATCTCAAAGTGATGATGGAGGGGCGCCATCTTTAGCAGGCGCCGACCCTTAGTTAGTTTGAAGAAGCCAACCTGGGCGATCACCGAGAAGGCCTCCAGGACGAAGATGAAGCCGATCACCAGGACCAGCAACTCGGTGCGGGTTAGGATCGCCATACCCGCCACCGCCCCCCCGATGGCCAGCGAGCCAGTGTCCCCCAAGAAGATCTTGGCCGGGCGGGCATTCCACCACAAGAAACCGAACAAGGCGGCGGCAATCGCCACCGCAATGATCGCTAGATCACCCGGATTGCGCACCACATAACACATCGCTTCGGTGTCCGGGGTGATCCGAGGACCGCCGCAGATCTGGTTGCCCTGCCAGACGTTGACCACCCCGTAGGCAAGAAAGACCATCGCTGCCGACCCGGTTAGCAAGCCGTCTAGGCCATCGGTCAAATTCGTGCCATTAGAGAAACCGGTGATCAACAAGACCATAAAGATCACCGCTACCACCGGTCCGACGGTCAACCAGGGAATATCCCGCAATAGCGAGATGGCGGTCGAAGCCGGGGTCACCATATTTCCATAGCGGTACGCAGGGAAGAGGAGCGCCAGGACCGCAAAGATCACACCGACGCCAATCTGCAAGGCGAGTTTCGCCCAGGAGCCTAACCCTCGCGAGCGGGAGCGCGAGATCTTGATCCAGTCGTCAGTGAAGCCCACTAGGCCTAAGGCTAGGAGTAGTCCCAACAGCAGGACCCCCGAGATTGACGGCAAGCTCCACATCACCAGGTGGGAGACGGCGTAACCCGCGACCACCGCGATGATCAGGACCACCCCACCCATGGTTGGCGTTCCGCGCTTAACATGGTGTTCGGTTGGCCCGTCACTGCGGATGAACTGCCCATAGGCCCGTCGCTCTAGGAAACGAATCCAGAATCTGGTCCCAATTAGGGTGACCAACAACGCCACCACGGCAGCAGAAATGATGCCTACCATACCAACTCCTCGCCTGCGCGCGCGTACCCTACCTCGCTATGCGGATTTCGCTTCGAGCCTAGCGGACGGGTACGCACTTCGATCACCATTCGCGAGGAATGTCTGAAGGTGGTGTTGTTGATGTTGGAACGCCATAGCGAGGTAAGGCGACCTGGAGAATATCCTGGACGACCGGAGCGCCGAGTAGGGTGCCTGACCAGCCGAAGACCGGGTGATCAAAGACGACATAGGTTAGCAGGTAAGGGTTCTCGACCGGTGCCACGCCAATATAGGAGGCGACATAACCGCGGTAGCACCCGCACTCGGGATCAATCGCCTCCGCGGTGCCGGACTTTCCACCAACCCGATAACCGGGGATCGAGAAGGCGGCGGCGGTCTCCATCATGTCCAGCAACTGCCGAGAACTCGACTCGGCGATCACCCGGCGCACGCTCGGGGCTGGCAGATCAATCGGCTTACCATCGGAGGTGGTCGCTGACTTGATGATGGTCGGGGAAATGTAAACCCCACCGTTGACCAGCGCCGCGATCGCCGAGGCTTCCTGAAGGGCCGTCACTGAGAGACCTTGCCCAAAGGCGATGTGATCCCTGGTTTGATCGGACATCGAGCCATCAGGGATGTACCCAACGGCCTCCACCGGCAAGCCGATGTTGGTGGCGGACCCCAAGCCCATCAAGGCCAGGTATTCGCTCATCACGGTCTTGTCGAGATTACGGGCCAAGAGAGCGGTGCCGATATTGGATGACCGCGCCAAGACCCCGGCGGCTGTCAGATAGATTTCCGGGTGGGGCCAGGAGTCAGTGATCCAGGCGTCGCCAGACTTGATCTGGTCGGGTACCACCACTTGGGTGTAGGGACTAATCAGACCTTGATCGAGCAAGATCGCCATCGTGATCACCTTGTGAACCGAACCCGGCTCAGAGGCATCGCGAATAACCCGATTGCCCAAGTTCTCGGGATCAGTTCGGGAGATGTCATTAGGGTCGAAGCTGGGATAGGTTGACATCGCCAGAATCTCACCGGTCACCGTCATGGTGATCGCCATTCCGGAGCGAGCGCCGTTTTGCTGGACGGCGGCCGCCAAGCGCTGATCCTGCATATATTGCATGCCCAGATCAATCGTCGTGGTATAGGAGATCCCTTCGCGGGGTTGGACAATGATCGAGGTTCCCGAGGCAATCCGCCCATAGGGGCTAGTTTCGTAGACCTCTTGACCATCCACCCCAGCCAGGGGGGTGTTATGGGAGTATTCCAGCCCGTCGCCACCCATCCAGGGGTATTTGTTTTCGGCCGCTAGTTCGTCACTGAAGGTCATATAGCCGATCACATTGGCGGCTAGGGTGCCGTTCGGATAATGACGGACGGGCGCTTGTTCGCGGAATAACCCCAGATAACCCAAGGCACCAAGGCGTTGCTGCAGTTGCAGGTTGGTGAAGTTCAAGACACTTCGTGACAACATCACGTAGCGAATATCACCCCCTTCTTCCGTCTTGGTCTGGCTGAGTTTGTGGTA
This sequence comes from Propionibacteriaceae bacterium, assembly GCA_031260385.1. Classification (GTDB taxonomy): domain Bacteria; phylum Actinomycetota; class Actinomycetes; order Propionibacteriales; family Propionibacteriaceae; genus WQYJ01. The sequence continues at coordinate 2,706 of JAIRKB010000293.1, forward strand.
ATAGGTGTCGAAATCGCCGTTGAGGTGGGCGACTAACATGCCAGCGATGATCCCCGGACCGGCCTGGGCGCGCAAACGCTGACCCAGGGACATCGTCTCGGGGTTCCCACCGTTGGTGGCGACGATCGTTGGATCAGCGGTGATATTGACCGCCGCGATCGACTCAGCGATCACCTGCCCATTACGATCAGTGACCGTTCCCCGGGTAGCCGGGATTTGAATGGTATCTGGCATCAGGGCGCGGGAAGCGTTTCCAGCTGGGTCAAAACCCTGAATATACAGGCAGCGCAAACCGAGAACTAGGGCCACACACATGAAAACCACCATCAGCATCGTCATCCGCCGCTGGGGGTCACCAGTGGGGGCGTACCAAGGAGAGCGTTTACTGGTCACTGCGCTACCACCACCGGATCAGTTGGCGCCGGTGGGTCTGCGGTATCACCCGAGGTGACCGGCGTGCGCTGCGTGGGGAGATCGGGCGGGGCCGAGATCACTGGCAGCTCATATCCCCAGGCGGGCAGGTTTGTACCTTGGACTTCACCAGTGGGCAGAATCAGGAAGGTGGTGTAAGGATTGGCCACCATTCCCAGCTCGGAGGCGGCGTAAGCCAACATCTGGGGGGTGGACTGCCGATCAAGATAGGCCTGAAGAATGCTCTGCTCGGCGGCCAATTGGACTGCCTCAGAGCGCAAACCCGCTAGTTCGAAGCCCTGCTCTTGGATCCGAGTCTGCATCAGCAGATGGCCAACCATACCGAGGGCCATAATCGCTAGTACGATCGCTGGGAAGACTCCCCTCGGCCAGCTTCGCGAGGGACGCGGCGCTGGTACGGCTCGCAGGCTAGCGCGCCTCACCCGGGTCGGGACCTCACTGTG
>JAIRKB010000298.1 GCA_031260385.1 Propionibacteriaceae bacterium
TCAGCTCAATCCACCCAATCTGGGAGGCGGTGAGCCCAGTTTTCACTAGTACCTTCTCAATCGCATAGCGGGGGGCATAACCCATTATCTCCGGTTCTACCCCAGCAGTGGCGAAACCAATCAGCTCGCCGAGCACCGGGATACCGCGTTCGGCTGCGGCCTTGGCCGTGGTCATGACCAAAGCCGCACCACCATCGTTGATCCCCGAGGAGTTGCCCGCAGTGACCGTACCACCGGATGCGAAAGCCGGTTTCATCGCCGCAAGTTTCTCGAGAGTAATTCCGGCTCGCGGATGCTCGTCGGTATCAACCATCCGCTCACCCTGGCGTTCACGGATGGTCAACGGGGCAATCTCATCGGCAACCGCGCCCGTAGCGAGGGCGGCCTGGGCTCGACGCTGAGACTCGACAGCGAACTCGTCTTGGGCCTGTCGTGAGATATCAAACCGTTTGGCAACATTCTCTGCGGTGGTTCCCATCGGGTAGTCTCCCCACGGGTCGGTCACCAAAGACAAGGTCCCATCAATCAGACTGTGATGCCCCAAGCGGTACCCAGCGCGAGCCTCAAAATCCATAAAAGGTTGCCGTGTCATGCTCTCGCAGCCACCGGCAATCGCCATATCGAAGTGACCAAGCCTCAGTCCATCGGCGGCCGTGGCGATCGCTTGCAGTCCCGAGCCGCAGAGCCGGTTCACCGCCAGAGCCCCCGAACTAGGGCGCGCTCCGGCTGCCAAGGCGGCCCGTCGGGCCACAAAAGCCTCCGCACCAACCTGGCCAACGCAACCGAGCACATACTCGTCGATGTCGTCAACCGACAATCCGGCGCGGATCACGGCGTGCCGAATGGCGTGGGCACCAAGTTCGTGGGCAGCCACTGAGCTAAGGGCCCCCGCAAAGGAACCAGTTGGGGTGCGAGCCCCGCTGACCAAGACAATCGGGTTATCGATCATGGGAGTCTACTTTCTTGGTGTCAGTGATAATCGGAAAGGGGATGCGACCAAGCGCCTGCTTGGCTTCTTGGGTGGGGAGGTGATCGACTAGTCTCCAACCCAGCGCGACAAACTCCAGGGTATAAAACTCAGTCACTAAGAAAACCGCGCGGCCTTTGGCTAAGGCGGCTTGGCCGTTGAAGGTCAGGTGCGAAACCTGGTCGACATACTTGGGATGGGTTGAGTCTGAGGCCATCAGGAAGCAAATCCGTTTCGCGCCGTCAACGATGTCCATAAATCCCCCACAGCCGGTGGCATTGTGGCCGAGCTTGGAGACGTTCACGTTGCCGTATTGGTCAACCTGCCCGACTCCCATAAAAGTGATGTCGACACCACCACCGTTATAGAAATCAAACTGCTGGGCATGAGGGATGATGGCTTGCGGGTGCAGAGCGGCTCCGAAGTCGACGCCACCGAGCGGAATTCCGCCGTAGGTGCCAGACTCGACTGTCAGATGTACTTGGTCGAGTATTCCCGCCTCGCCTAGCGCCACCCCAATGACATCACCGGGGATGCCGGTCCCGAGATTGATCACATCGCCGGGGCGGATCAGCGCCAGGGCGCGTCTTCCGATCGCTAACCGGGCTGGCGCTACGGTTTGGTTGGTGGCAATGGCGGTGGCGAACTCATCGGGGCCAACATAACCTAAGATCAGTTCCCTACTGCCCGGCGGGTAGCTGTCGGACGGTCGGTGGAAGGCTTGGGGCTCGGAACAGATCACCGCATAGTCAACGAGCACGCCTGGCACCATCACGTCCCGGGCCCTTATCTCACCGTGACCAACCTGGGCCTTGACTTGGGCGATCACACGCCCGCCAGCGTTGTGAACGGCCTGGGCGATCGCTAAAGCATCCAAATGGGTGGCATCGTCGCTCTGGGAGAGGTTGCCTTCCGGGTCAATCTGGGTTCCCCGAATGATCGCCACATCAAGGGCGAAGGCCTTGTAGAAGAGGAACTCCCGGCCCGCAACCTCGATGACCGAGACATAGTGGTCGGCCGGTAGTGCTTGCCTAGTACGGTCGTTAAGCCGACCCCCGTCGAGGCGAGGATCAACAAATGTACCGAGACCAACCGTCGACAACTGACCAGGTCGCCCGGCGGCAATGGTTCGAAACAGGGTTGTCAGCTGGCCTTGAGGAAGACAGACCGCTTCGATTTCGTCGCCACCCAGCAGTTGTCCCATGGCCGGATTAAGACCCCAATGTGATCCGACCACGCGCTTGAGCAGCCCGGGATGGGCCATCCGCGCTAATCCGTCGCGGCGGTTGGATTGGCCGGCTGAATGGACCCAGGTGAGATCCCGTGGATGCCCAGTCGCCTGGAAGGACTGCTCGATGCTCGCCAGGATTTCGTCCGCCACCCCCATCATGGTGAAGCCGTCGGAGACAACCGTGGCGCCGTCAGCAATCAGGCCGGCAATGGCGCTGGCTTCGAGAATGGTAGTCACAGCTTGTACCCACCGCCAACATTGATGACCTCTCCGGTGACATAAGCCGCGTCATCGCTGGTGAGGAAGTCGATTACTTTCGCGACATCTGACGGCTCGCCGGGCCGTCCGAGCGGGATTTTGGCGAGTTGAACATCAAAGAGTTGCGGCGGCATCGCTTTGGTCATTTCTGTGAGAATGAACCCCGGGCAGACCGCGTTGGCGGTCACTTGCTTGAAAGCGAGCTCTTTAGCGATCGAGCGAGTTAGCCCAACCACCCCGGCCTTGGCGGCGGCATAGTTGGTTTGGCCGATGTTACCCATCCAGGAGGCTGAGGCGACGTTGACGATCCGCCCGTAGGAGGCCGTACGCATCTGGGCCCCGACCGCGCGGCAGAGGTTAAACACCCCGGTTAAGTCAACCGCGATGACGGACTCCCAGGCCTCATCGGTCATCTTGTGCAACATCGCGTCGCGATTGATGCCGGCATTGTTGACCAGCACATCGATCTGCGAATATCGATCAATCAGGTCTGCCACAAAGGTGTTCACGGCCGCCGAGTCCGACACGTCAAGACCGATCCCGATTGATCGTTCTCCACACTCGGCGGCGATTGCTTCGGCCGCCTGAACATCGATGTCGACACATATCACCGAGTCACCACGCATAGCGAGTCGGGTCGCAATCCCAGCCCCGATCCCGCGGCCAGCCCCTGTGACAATCGAAATCCGCTTGTTCTGCACGTTACCGGTTCCTTCCGACAAAGGACATCCGCGGCAATTTCGGCGCTTTTTGTCCAGTGATTTGCTATCAGAACTGAGATTAAGGAACCGGGGGAACCTTAAGCAAAGGTAAGCTCGGGGGCGTTCGGTAAGGGCCGGGAAGGTTCCAATACAGCACGGCACCTACGCTGAGGCGTCCACCAGGATTATCTGCCCTCGTTCTGTATGCGTCGACTCCCGGACGCCTGAGCAAGCGAAATAGCGACGCGGGGTCAAGGCCAGTATTGAATCGCCTCGTCGATGTCTTCGAGGGAAATGAAGGAGTCATTGAGGGAACCGATCGGTACGGGACCGTCACCACCGCTCACCAGCTGTTGGGTGTAAACTCGCCGAGAAGCCTTTAGTATTGGGGATACATGTCAGAATTTTATCTTGCGAACGGTACTATTCAGTTTCCCAGCGGCGAGGGCCCGGCGACATGGCGAAAGACGGCAGTAACCTCCTGGAAAGGCAAAGGGAGGGTAACGGTTTCACAGGTGCTTGAGTGGGAGACCCGAGAAGCCCTCCTGGAAGATGACGCGCCTGCGGAGTACGCGAACGCGTTCTTTCTTGAGGTTGTCGAGAGTGGCAGCGCCGTGACAATAAGAGGACTCATACATGAAAACAGCGTCGACGCGATCACCGCGCTCCTCGAAGAGGCTGCTAGTCTTGGCGCAGAAGCCAATGTCGTGATGCAGTCCTTGGACGACCCCCACCATTCCAGTTTGTCTCTGCGCATATCAAACGAGGCTTTGCGTATACAAGAGGGCGCTTCAGACATCCCTGAAGCTCTCGCGGAAGGCATTGTCGAAGAGAGCAATTTGCGAGCCCAACGCCTACTCGTAGCCCGGACATGCCTGGCATGGGAATGATCGCGAACGAAGAAAGGGGCACTTTGGGACACGGGGACGGGGCGGTTCCGCTGTCTGCCCGTGGGACACGTGCCCGTGGGACACGCCTCCCCTACAGGGTTCTCGGAACATGGGGACGGTTCCGATGTACCAGGCTGTCAAACCGGATTCTTGTCTTCCAGGCGCACCAGGGGACGTTTCTGGTGGTACAAGCACCGAACCTGTCGGCTGTTCAATAATCGCCTCTGAAATTGGCACTGACTTCGCGGGAACGCGCACCACCAGAAACGTCCCCTGGCACAACCACCCCCTGGCACAACCGGTTTCGATCGGACAAGCTGGCTGCGGTTTTCTCAACTAGTAGTGTGGACCAAGTTGTAGGGTGAGGTTGTCTGGGTCAGAGATGTCGACAACGAGATACCATGGATTACAGTAACCCTCGACGGCACGACCGTCGGCTGTTACTGCACTGAAATGCAACTCACCCGGCCATCCCACCTCGACAACCAAGTACCCGCCGAAACGCACCGATGGGTTTAACGTCAGGTGTTCAGGAGAGGTACGAAGCGGTTCGACCAATGACCAAACAGTGCTCGATGGATCAATATCGTCGAGAGGTACAACGGGGGCGGGGTTGGCGACCGAGTGATTCCCGGTTTCGGTGATTTTAATAGTGGCTGCATCAACACCGCAGCTGAGAACAAAGGATCGCTCTTCGAGACAGGCTTCCATGGCTACCTGGATGAAGCCGATAACCTTGGTTGCTCCGGCTGGTGTCAAACTCACCATCTCAAGGGAGACACGTTCTCGCCAGTTGGTGTCGCGTACGAACGAGTTCATGTCCCCTTGCGGTGCTAACCGCATAATATGGTCGGCGATGGTTAACATCGGATGGCTGGTGGTGAAGCGGTATCCGCCAGGCAGCACCTCAATAATCGGCGTCTCGTTAGCATCGATGGGTACTCCATTCAGAGACAGTTGCATCCCCTTCGCCCATTGTAGGTCTAGCTGTGCGAAGGGATGTTCCACATACCATTTCCCGTCGACTTGCTCGGCAAAATAGTCAGCGGAGACGAGCCGATCCCCGACGGTGAAAGTGATTTCCGCCTCGGACCTTTCGCCCGCCGACGACAAGACCGCGATGGGCGCTAGCTCTCTAGCCTGGGCGAAGAAGGACTCATTTATGAAGCGGTCATCGACGATTTCAGCCTGGGTGAAAGCAAGGGCATCCGTCAACCGGCCTTCAGCCAAGGCCATCAGGTAACCCTCATAGGCTTCCCGCCCGCTCGACGCCCGGCTCGGGGCGGTGTTCCCGCTGCAGGCGGCTAGAGCCACGGTCAGGCTAACAACCACAACGCAACGAAGGAGTCTTCCTGCTCTGAGGCCCCAAATGCTCATGCTCATCAGTCTCCCCACGGATTGTTGTTGCCAATGTAATCAGTATGCTCTTGGAGAGCGTTGGCGGCGTCTTGACTCGCTTTCAGGATTGCGTCAACGGCGAGTTCGAGGTTGAGCGCCCCTTGTTGGATCTCCCAGGCCAATTCCCTTAGGAGCTCATCAAGACACACAAGCATCGATTGGAATTTCCAGAATGGGCCCATCGGGCCAGCACCGACTGATATCGGGCGCCCAACCGCGAAGTTCCCTGTAGCTCCCCTGGAGGAGGAGGCAACCGACTCAAAATGGGGCGCCAGAGTGGTGCTCAGCCAGTCTGAGAAACCTTCTTGGCATGCCTTTGTCCACTGAACGCCAGCGTGGGTATCGAGGGTGGTTTCCCCAGGCCTAATTCCAGAAAACTTGGGGTCATAGACGATGCGGTCAATGTCGATCTGACCGTGCCAGGATTCAAGTTTTTGGTCGTAAAAGAGCTCAGCGAACTTAATTTGCAGACTCAGAGAATCGCAGCAAGCACGTATCTGTTCGATGGCACTGGCGTAATCACGGGGCTCGGAATTTACAGGCGGATCCGAGGTTTCTGTGAATTCATTCATGACGCTATCCCAAAGTTTGCTGATACCACCAGCGACATCAGCGTCCTCGTCCGTGTCGCTCCGCCACTTGGCAATATCCCTGATGATGCTGCGGGCATCGGTGACCCAAACAGCGATTTGGGCGATCCAACCGATAATGTCTCCCCAATTCACCTGCGTTTTTTTATTAGGCGCATCGGCGATCTGTTGCATCGTCTCGATGGCGGTATCTAGCAGTTTCAGCACCAGGGGCCGACATTCGGTCCAGAGCACAAGTTCTGCAACCGCTACCTCGACTCGTGACGCCAATACAAACCGCTTTCTCAAGACCGGCCTCCTCGATCTAGAGGTTCCAGAGCGGGTTGCGCGAAGGGCGGCCGCACTGCGTTCTGCAGCGCGAACAGGGTCAGCAATCTATGGACCGAGGTCATGGGGACGGTTCCGATGTACCAGGCTGTCAAACCGGATTCTTGTCTTCCAAGAAGACAAAATACGGGAAGGCAGAAGTGCCATTTGGAACGCATCTTGGCCTTCTCAGTCTGAATTTGGCCTTGACAAGCTGGTACGCAGGAACAGTCCCCGCGTACCCCATACTAACTGACACCGTCGGGGCGGAAATAGATCGAGACTGACCAAGCGTCTTCATTTGGGGCTAGATCGCCGTCGTCTTCGCCAATATTGATGGTCATAGCGTAGACCGCCGCCGTACCCCCATTGGACAGCCCCGTAACCACGAAGTAAGTGAAGCCGGGAAGAGGGATGGGGCCAGCCACGGGATAGTCGCACTCCGCAAGATCAGAAACGGTCAGGCCTTGGGTGCGGAAATTGGCGGCTAGCTCGCTCATGGCGGATTGGCTGCCATTCGACCAGGCGGCTGGGGTGAGGTTGGCGATGCAGTCATGGCGCCAGCGGCCGTCAGCGCCGGCTTCGAACCCGAGGCCTAGTTGGGCATAGATCTCGTCGGTCCAGCAATCGAAGTTCGGAGCCGCTAGCTCGGCCGGATAGCCGTCCGGCCGCGTCGGCTGGAAGTTACCAGTATCAAAGGAGGCATAGTCCCCGGCCGGGCCGGGAATCGACCCCAGCGGGTCAGAGGCTCGAGTTGTTGGGTCGGCGGCGCTCGTTGAATCTGGGCTAGTGGCGGTCGGGTCCGGCTCAGTTGGATCACCACCGCAACCGCTCAGCCCAATCATCACAACCACGGCCACAAGCGCGCTAACGAATCTCGTTCTCATTTATTGTTCCCCCCGTAGGCGATATCGTCCTCAGTCAGTCTACAACACAGGCTTCCCAACCGACAATCTTCCCCGGCGGCCTGGACTGTTGTAGCAAGTGATTGACACAAGAGTCAACTCATGTCATTCTTGTACCAATACTCTGATACAAGGAGGAATCTATGAGATATATCGTTTGGGTTTGGATCCTCCCCGCAACACCGATCATTCTCTTCGGAGCGGCGCTACTAGGGGTCGCGCTTTGGAAACGGCGCCAGTCAAGACTCGCGAACACGCCCACTTTGGAGTACGACCAATTAGTTCGACTTGGTAAGGTCACGGCTTTCTTCCGTTTTCTTGGCGCGGCGGCAGGGTTGATCGTCGTCTCAGTCCTCTTTGTCATGGATAGAACCTGGCTCTTGACGCCTAGTACGTCCGCAGAACTCAACGACCTACGTTTGTCCATTCGGTGGATATTGCCAGCAGTCCTAGGTTCGCTCATCATCATTTGCGCGACGATTGGCGAGCTTCTGATGTTCAACCACGCTCGCCAACCCGGGTTTGCTTCAACCGAGCAGCGGCGAATTACGACCTGGCTGTCGTGGCCGATTATCATCGGGATTGTGGTAGCTTTCGGAGCGTTCGGCTTTCTTGCGACCACCTTACTCACCTTGACCCACCCCTCCAGGCGAGGCCTGAGACTCGACTTCTATCTCGATGGCCGTCACACGATGACGGTGAGCTGGCCAGCTTTCCCCGACTGGCACGCGGCCATTCCTCTCATCCTTGCCACGATCGTTGCCTTGATCTGCGCGATCACCGGGATTCTCGTCGTAGCTCGGCGCCCACGAAATGGGGCTGATCCGCTGGTTGCCGCGTGGGATGACATCCTCAGACGACGCAGCCTCCGCGGACTGGGCGCAACCTTCTTGGCCGTGCTGGCAGCCAACGTCGCTATTGTGGGCAGCACACTGGCTAGGCAAGCCCCACATAACCTGGTCGATTGTGACGGAAAGGGGATGGCTGGCTGCGGAGTTCCACACCCCGATATCGGCTGGTACGCTTCGCCCCAAGCCGCTCCCCTCCTGTGGGCGGTGTCGATTACCGGGCTGGTTCTGGCACTATTCTCCGCCGGAATCGTGGTGCGTGACACGATCCCGGTGCGAAAACCCAACCTCGCTGACCTGCCGAAGGTGTCGCAATGATCATCCGTTTAGACCCGGCCGATCCGACACCACCGTACGAACAGTTACGCCGTCAGATCGCCAGCGCTATCGGGCTGGGAACCCTCGCCCCCGGAACCCGCTTGCCGACCGTACGACAACTAGCTGGCGACCTTGGTGTCGCCAACGGCACCGTAATGCGGGCCTACTCCGAACTAGAGAGCGCCGGTTTCGTCACCAGCGCTCGAGGCGCAGGAACCCGAGTCTCCACCCCCCGACCCACCAGCGATCCAACAGACCGCCTAACACTCTTGACCCGCGCTTACATCGAACAAGCAACCGCCTTAGGCGCAACCTGCGCCCAAATCCTCCACAGCATAAACCAAGCAACCACCCCAGATAACTAAGCCCTGACCTTTAGCCGCCAATCACCCAGTTGACGATCACACAGGCCATACGAACTAGGTGCAATCTGGCGATTACGAGACAAAGAGCCCTGACCGCCTGACCACGG
>JAIRKB010000171.1 GCA_031260385.1 Propionibacteriaceae bacterium
CGATATATCAGTAAGGGTGGTATTACCCTTATTGCTGATCAGGAAGGAGTAGTTAACTTGATCACCAGCCTTCGGCACTAGCCGACCGCCACTATCGATGACACCAGTCTTCGCCATCGTGACCTCCGTGTTCCGACTGGCGGTGACGACCGCAGTGCGCGGCTGTGACGAGGAGGGCGTTCGGGTCGGGTCATCCCAGACCACATCCGCCCGGGCTGAGTTGTTGATCTCGCCAGCGTTGATATCGGCTTGGGTGACGTAGTAGGTCGCCGAACAGGTGATCTTCCCATTCGGTGGCACGGCGATCTGCGGACACATGATCGTTGAGAGCATGCCCGTCCCAGAGAAACTGACCTCCGTGATCGCGACCCGATAGATCGTTGTGTTACCAGTGTTGGTGATCTCGAAACTATAGGTCACCATCTGGCCAGCGGCCGTTACCGCAGTCGGGTTAGCGGTCTTGGTCATGGTCATGGTGCGAACCTGTGGCAGGTTGATCGTCACCGTGTCGGAGAGGGGCCCCAGCGTCAGACCGGAGGGCCGGATTGCGGTCGCGGTCGCGGTGTTCTTAACCTCGCCAGCGTCGATATCGGCCTGGGTGAGCTTGTAGGTTCCCGTACATACCGCTTCCTGCGCTGGGTTCGTCGTGGTCGCCGGCGCCAGCGTGGTCGTGCTACAGGTCAAGCCCACCAGCGGATCATTGACTGCTAGCCCGGTCAGGGTCAGGTTGCCAGTGTTCAACACGATCACCGTGTAGGCGACGTCATCACCGACCCGTGGGGCCCGCCCACTAGGAGTGACGGGAGCGAGCGCTCCATACTTCGTCACGGTCATCAGGGCCGCTCGAGTCAGATTGACACTAGCGCTATCGGTCAGCGGACCGACTGTATCGCCGCTGCCAAGCGCCGTCGCCACGACACTAGCGGTGTTGACGACCGCTTCCATTTGGTCGAGGTCAGTCTGGGTGATGATATAGGTTGCCCGACAGATGACCTCCTCCCCGGGGAGGAGTTGCGCCTGGAGCACCGCACTATCGCAGGTGATCGTCGCCACCCGGTTATCGGTGATGGTGATATTGGTCAGCGTCAGCGGCCCGGTATTGGTCACCGTGAAGGTGTAGAAGATTCGGTCACCGGCGATGATCGGTGTATGGGCGGTCGCCACGTCGAGCACACCATACTTCAGGAAGGCCATATCGGCTTCCCCGGTGCCCGGGATCTGAACCAGATCCTGGTTCGAATAAACCGTGAAATAACCGGCGGAATGACTCCGATAGGCTCTCGCCGTCGCCCGGTTGATGACCTGCAGCGAATCGACGTCAGCTTGGCTGACGGTGTAGGTCGCCGAACAGGTCGTCGACGCCCCCGGCGCTAGCGTCGTCGCCAGGCAGGTAATAGCCGAGATTGTCCCGGAGCCGCTGAAGGTGTCTTCCATGATAATCAGGTCGTGCAAGGTGACATTAGCGTTGTTCTTCACCGCGAAGGTGTAGGTCACGACCTGACCCAAAACCAAGCTATCCCGGTTAGCGGTCTTGACTAGGGACATTGGGACCAAAGCCTGGGTTAGGCCAACGGTCGTCGAGTCCTCGCCGGTAACCAGGGCCCCACCGGGTGCCCGACCAGAAACGCCAGCGGTGTTGTCAACCTTGCCAGCATCAAGATCGGCTTGGGTGATGGCATAGGTCCCCGTACAGGTCATCGAGGCGTTCGGCTCCAGGGTGGTCGTGCCACAAGTCAGATCGGCGATCAGCGGATCGGTGACGGCGAGCTGAGTCAAGGAGACGTTGCCGGTGTTCTCGACCCGGATGGAATACTCGATCAGATCACCGGGGGCCTGGGCGCGATCACCAACATCCTCCACCGAACCAGACTTCGTCACCGAGAGGCTAGGAGAACGGTAGAGGTCCACGGTCGCTGTCGCCTGGGCAGACTGAACGGCGACATTCTGCGGATCCTGAGCGGTGACGTGGGCGACATTGACCACAGACCCCGCGTTAATATCCGCTTGGGTCAGGGTGTACGACCCAACACAGTTGGCTTCACCACCGGGAGCGAGCCCGGTCGGCAATATCGTCCAGCAGGTGATCCCACTAGGGATCTTGGAGTCTGTGAACACGAAATCGGTTAGCGTTAGCGGGCCCGTATTGGTCACCGTGAAGGTATAGTTCACCAAATCCCCAGCCCGGGGTGGGCTTGAGGCGCTCGGGGCCAGCGTGCCGGTCTTCGCCAAGAACACTGAAGCCGTCACGGGGTCACGGACCAATGAGACCGAATCCTCATTCGAGTAGGTATTAGTCCCGATAGGCGGTGTCCCCCGCGCCTGAGCGGTGTTGTTCAAAACCCCGACATCATAGTCCGACTGGGTGACCGTATAGGTCGCCAGGCAGGTCGTCGACGCCCCCGGCGTGAGGATGGTCACCGGACAATCGATCTCGGACAGCGGCCAGGCACCGCTAAAGGTGTCAAGAATTGTCAGGTTCGTGATCGCGACATTGCCGCCGTTGACCACCCGATAGCGGTAGGTGATGGTCTGGCCGTTCACCAGGGTGCTCCGATCAGCCGTCTTCTCGAGACTGAGGTTAGCGATCTGGGTCAACGACAGCAGGGCCGTATCAGTGTCAGATATCGGGCCATTATTGGGATCGCGCGCCGTCGCCGTCGCCGTGTTGGAAATCTGACCAGCGTTGAGATCAGCTTGAGTGATGGCGTAAGTCCCGGTGCAGGTGGTGGTCTCCCCCGGTTCCAGGGTCGTCGTCGGACAGGTCACGCCCGACACCTTGGGATCGGCAATGACGAGGTTGGTCAAGGTCAGGTTCCCAGTGTTCTCAACCTGGAAAGAATAGTTGACCAGGTGACCAACCACTGGCGATAGGACCGCCCCATCGACGACAGCCACACTCCCGTACTTAACAAGACTCAGTCCAGGGGTCTGGGTTAGGTTCAAGGTCACATCATCGTAAGCCGAGACGACGTCTTCCGAACCATCCCAAGATTTCCCGACCGCGCGCGCCTGGTTGTAGACCTTACCGGCGTTGATATCGGCTTGAGTGATTGAATAGTACGCCCAGCAGCTCATCGACTCGGTCGGCTCGAGGTAGTCCTCCGGGCAGGTCACCGAGGTGATCTTCGGGTCGGCGATCGTGATCTCGGTCACCGTTCCGGTCCCGGTATTGGTAATCGTGAAGCTATAGCTCGCCATATCACCTGGCTTTGAGTCCGTCGGCGAGATCAGCATCCCATCCTTAGTGAAATCTAGTTTCAGATCAGTAACCAAGTAGATAAATTCGGAGTCCTGCGGGCTGACAACATCGTTGCCTTCCGAGTCCTTGCCAGTGGCATAAGCGGTGTTCCAGACCCAGCCACGGTTGAGGTCGGCTTGTTCGAGTCGGTATTCCGCCGTACAAATCATTGACTCGTCTTTAGCCAGAGTGGTAAACGGGCAGGTCACCATAATATCGGTGTAAATCCGGGATTCTAGGAAGTCAACCACGGCAATATTGGTTGCCGTGCCACGACCCCGGTTGGTCACCTCAAAGGTATAGGTCAGCAGGTCGTTAAGCTCGGAGACAGCGGTCGGATCGAGCCGGGGGTAAAGCCCCTTCTTCTCGATCCGAAGGTCCGGGGACAACGGGATATAGTGGGTGGCCGGTTCTGAGGCAACACCACGCAAGACCCCATTAGGGTGCAGCGCCGTGATGACGGCGGTGTTCTCGATATAGCCACGGTTAAGGTCGGCTTGGGTGATCGTGTGCTGGCCATAGCAGGTGGCCCGGTCGCCGGTTCCCATACCAGTATTGCCGACGATCAGCGCGCCATTCTTGTTGAGATAACAAGGCGCCGGCGCGTCGAGGTGCGGGTCAAGGACCTGAACCAGATTGGCCCGACCCCAAGAGACATTGAGAATAAAGAAGGTGTAGTTGATGATGTCGCCAACCTTGACCGGCATCTCGGTCCCGGGAGCGAGCGCCCCTTCCTTGGTTAACTGCATCGCACCCTGGCCCCTAACCACCACGAAGGACTCTTCGGTGTTCGACCAGATCTGGGCCCCACTAGGGTCATAACCGTAAACCTGGGCGGTGTTGGTGATCACACCACGATTAATATCGGCTTGGGTGACCACATAGGTGGTTTGGCACTCGTCCGACTTGCCGGGCTCTAGGCTGGCTAGGCAGAGGAAACTGCCGTGAAGGAGGTCTTGGACCCAGAGATTAGTCAAGGTCTGGTTGCCGGAGTTGGTGAGTTCGAAGACGACGGTGACGATGTCACCAGCGACATCAACCACCCTCGGCGAAGGCTCCTTGTGGAGGAGGAGTTCGGAAACCTTGACGATCGACACGTTCACTGTGGTCGGGAGGGACTCGACCGCCGTCCCCGAGGTGAGGTGGGTTCCCGACACTGTCACCTGATAGCTATGGCTCCCGGCGTGATAGCCGTCCAGATTAGGCTCGTACGATCCCGTACAACTGGCGGAACCGCCGGTCAGCAAGGTGGTGGGCAGACAACTGCCCACGAAACTACCCAAGCCGAGGGCTTGGTCGCCGCTGATCTCCAGATCGGTGATCGTGTCGGCGGTCCCATTGGTGACGGTGAAGGTGTAGTTCCGCTCATCACCGGGCTGAAGCAAATCGCCCGTCTCCAGGGCTTGCTTCGTTACCGTCAAGAGGGGGTCGGCAGCCTGGGCCATCGGACCAGCCTGCGCGCACGCCAAGACAAGGGCTCCGGCGACCAGAAGGGCCGATCCTCGAAGCCGACGACTAGATAGGGTCATAGCACTCCCCCCTATGTGGTTTGCCGATGGCGGTTAGGGGGTGAAAGTCCCTTGTCGGCCGGGGCCGCTGGGGGAAACCTTTTCCCTAGTCACCATCGCGGGTGTAGTTAACTAACAATGAGGCTAATCTGCCATCTATATGATGTCAACTTGAAACCACATTCATGACGTATTGCTTAGGAATCTCTCAACTTCGGGAATAAACCCGAACGCCGCGTCGTTATTATCCACAGTTCTCCCGAAACAATGGGCGTCAAGGAACTTGTGGTTTGGTTCCCAGATGCCCCCCTAGGCTCTGATCCACCGACTGCTCGCGTCGCGAGCGGCGATGAATCGGCGGATCAGGGCTAGGACTAGGGCCCCCGGCTAACCCCCCCGGGGGCCCTTCGTCCTCCCCCTCCCCACTTTTACCTGTGTTGTTGGGGTTGTCAGCGCTGGGGGGGTCGAATGCAGTGTGCGGCATAGAGGGGGATCGAGACGATGCTATTTTCACTGCCGAAATTCTTGGTTGACAACCGGATGCTGTAGGGGTTGTTGAACTGGTCAACAAAGACCGACCGGCTTCGTGAGCGGGTGTTGGTGCTGGCCTTCACCTCAATGGGAACGATGTCGTCACCGTGTTGGATAACGAAGTCAATCTCAGCACGATTGCCAGCCGTCCAATAGTAAAGAGGGATCTGATTGGCGTGCAGGGTTTGCCCGACGTAGTTCTCAGTGAGGGCACCTAGGAAACTGAGGTTGGCCGGCGCGGAGAGCAGGAGATTGATGGGAATACCACTGGCGAGGGTGAGCAAGCCAGTGTCCCCGCTATACAGTTTGAACCCTGCAAGATCCCGGTAAACGGCTAGAGGCATCTGAGCGGTTGTGACCAGATCGCAACGCAGGACGATTCCAGCTTGCACCAGCCAGTCGATGGCGGCGCCAAAGATCGCCGCCGTGCCGCCTCTTTCCGCGAGCTTGTATTGGAATTTGTGGTTGTCCTTAGCGAGTTGGGCCGGCAACGAGTTGTAGGCGGCGCGAATCTTGACTGTTTCAGCTGGGGTGGTGTATTTCGCCATGTCAGCCGTGTAATCATTGATGATCCCGCGCTGGATATCGCCGATGCCAAGCAAACTTGAGGTTTGCACATATTCATTGATAGGCCGGGGCATCCCACCGATCACGAGATAGCGGTGATAAAGACCCACCGCGCGGGCGTGCAGCCCAGTAGGCAGTGCGGTCAGGGTTTCGTACGCCCCTTGGATGGCTTCAGCCAGCCGATCTTCGCCTAACGCCCAGAGGTACTCTTCAAAGTCGAGTGGTGTGAGGGTTAAGGATTCAACGTTTCCAACTGGGTACGATTGCTGTTCGCGATTGATGGCGACGCCAAGCAGGCTCCCCACCCCGGCGACGTGGTAATCAGGCGCGTCTTCGGCAAAGTACTTCAAGGACGTCAACGCGCGAGGAGCCGACTGAATCTCATCCAAGATCACCAAGGTTCGCTGGGGGTGAATTCGCTCGTTAGTCTCAGTTTCCAGGAGCTGGATGAGCGCTCGTGGCGAGATATCATCGCCAAATGATGCTGCCGCCGCCCGGTTGGTCTCAAGATTGACATAAGCCACATTTTCGTAGTGAGCTTTGCCAAACTCACGCAGCAGATATGTCTTGCCAACCTGACGCGCGCCGAAGACCAGCAGGGGTCGACGCCCTATCGTCCGGCTGCGCCAAGACAATAGATCAACTTCAAGCCGACGTTTCATGATCGCCTCCTAGACCAATTCTGACATTTAAGTGCGTTTTAGTCAATTTATTCTGACTATTCCGCACTTAAAAGTCAAAAGTGGGACAAAGGGTGGACAAAGGGGACACCGGATCCGACCCGGCCCCAATCCTGCTCGGTTGTTACAACAGTAACTCAGGCAGACAGAAGGCCGCGTAGAGGGGTAACGAGATTAGCCCGTCCTCGAACCCAAAGTTTCGGCTACTCATTCGTACGGAACGGGTGGGGCGATAGCGCGTGTTATACAGGTTCAGACTGCTCGACCGTACATTGTCGCCGGATTTCACTTCCAGTGGTATGACGCCCATCGTGGCGTCCACGAGCAGGAAGTCGACCTCAGCAGTGTTGCCACTGCGCCAATACATCGATTCAACCCCGCAAGCAACCAGCGCTTGCTTGACGTAGTTCTCTGCGATACCACCTCGGAAAGTGGTCGAAATCTGCTGGGCCCCAGCAGTAGAGCAGAAGACCTCTGGGACGACACCTAGGCGCGCCGACAGGATGCCAACATCTAGCAAGAAAACCTTGAAGAAAGTGCCATCCTCCCGAGGCCGCAACGGCGCCACTGGTTCTTCGGCTTGGAAATGGCGGTGAATGAGACCAGCCGACTCCAGCCACGCGAAACTCGTTTCGTACTGTCGGAAGCGAGCGCCCGACTTCATGTCGGTCAACTTGAACTTTGTGGAGTTATCCCTGGTGAGTTGCCGAGGCACCGAGCTCCAGATTGCCCGCGTACGAACCGCATCGCCGGGAGAAGCGTAGAGCGCCATATCAGCGGTGTAGTGGGTGGCGAGGTCCTGTTGGAGACGGCGGATCTCGCCCCAATCAGCCTGCTCGACGAAAGACGAAACGACTTCGGGAAGCCCACCGATCATCATGTATCGGCGTAGTTGCCGCATCATTTCATCATGGGCTACATAACCCAAGGACGAGTCAGATCGGGAACTCGCTCGCGGATCTTCAGCGCAACTACGAACCCGCTCGATTATTGAACGAACTCCCTCGGCCTGCACCTGAGCGCCTACCGCCCAAAGGTATTCTTCAAAATCCATCGGCACCATGTTCACCAGATCGACTTTGCCGACCGGAAAGGTGTACGAGTCCTCCCGACTAATCGACACCCCGAACAAGCTACCAGTCGCAATGATCGGGTATTCACTGGCTTGCTCCTGGAAGTACTTCAGCGAGGTGAGAGCCGGATTACACAATTGGATTTCGTCAAAGATTAACAAAGTTTGCCCCGGAACGATCCTGCTTCCGGTGAGGTAACTAATGTCTTCGATGATCCGCTTCGGATGAAGATCTGCCTCAAAAATCGGACGAAGCCTAGCGCCGTCAGTCTGGAAGTTGATAGTTACCGTCGAGTTGAAGTGGGCTCGACCGAACCTCTCAACACTGTGGGTCTTCCCAACCTGCCGCGCCCCCAATAGCAATAAAGGCTTACGGTTCGTTCGTCTCTTCCACGCCAGGAGATCAGTCTCGATCTTTCTACGCAACTCCATGTCATCATCATACACTTTTATCTATGTTTTTGTGTATCTAACCTACACAAAATCATAGTAAAGCGTGTATGGACCGGAGTTACTAGCATACATCCGATGTATGATACATCCGATGTATCATCTCCTAGACTGAGTTTATGGAGCCAAAGGGGACGGTGACGCCAGCCGAGAGCAGAACAAGTTCACTTGTAATGCCGAGGCTAAGGAAACCGTTG
>JAIRKB010000256.1 GCA_031260385.1 Propionibacteriaceae bacterium
CGCTGCTGAGTAGGCAAAATCCAACTCGGAGGTACGGATGGTGGGTTTGGGGGTGGTTGCGGTTCGAATCTTCGGCATCACGGGGTATTGCCGGGGGGCGACCCCCCGCCAGCCTGGAGCTGGAGTCCACTGATCGCACATTTCGGAGTCATCGACGAAGTAGCGCCAGACAGGGCGCTCAGGGTCGAGATAGACCGGCAGTCGAATCGCCGAAAAGTCGCGGTGATGGCGCGCCGGATCGTACCTATGGCTTCCCGAGATGAACTTGATTGGCGTGGATGATCCTGGTGGGCAAGCCTGGCAGTAAACCCGGTATAGTCCGCTGACACTATCTTGCGCTACGTCTATGACCTCACCCTCCACGATGGCGCCGTAGTTCACTAGGTTGCGCAAGCGACGACGAAAGAGCAACCACCGAGCGAGTGGAAGCAAGCAGAACAGGCCAGCGACCACGATGAGACCCCACCAGTAAGGGCTCAAGTCGGAGATCCGCCCCATCACCGCCACCAGGAAAACGCCGATCGGGATGAGGATAGACGCGAGCATTGTGGCCACTATCACCGAACCGGCCATCTGGGTGTGAGGTAAGGAGTGCGGCAGAGCCCTTGGCTTCGACTTTGGCTTTGGCGGCACCGCCACGACCCCCCAGTCTTCCCGATCGGCAACTAGGCCGGTCGCCTCAACCTGCTCATCCTTGGCCAGAGCGTCGACCGACCGCCGCGTCGCCCGCTGTCCCCGCTCAACCACCATATCCCCTTACTCCTGCCCCAATAATCCTACTCCACGGCGGTTTCTTGCGGGATTTAGCGGGATTTAGGGACGGTTCTGGTGTCCCACCTTGTCGCATGGCGTGTTTCCGCCTTTTCCCGACAACATGTGCTGGTTGCGAAGGTTTGTCCCAGCCTAGTTATCGGCAGGTACGATTGCCTAAGCTTCAACGAAACGCCGCTGCTCGAGCGATGTAAGGTAGCTCCACGAGAAGTAGGGATTCCAATCAACCTTTATTGTTGTCGGGAGAGGGATAGGTTGACCAGGAGGGCGACTTAGCCGAGTCCTTGCTGGTGACCTGGG
Organism: Propionibacteriaceae bacterium; assembly: GCA_031260385.1. GTDB lineage: Bacteria > Actinomycetota > Actinomycetes > Propionibacteriales > Propionibacteriaceae > WQYJ01. The sequence goes on from JAIRKB010000256.1 coordinate 1,072, forward strand.
GACTGGGGTTATTATCTGGCCAGGTGCTTTCTGGGTGCGCATCGTACTGTTTGAAGGTTGGGCCCAGATCGACAAAGTACCGCTCGACATCGGCTGGGTCGAGGTAGACCGGCAGGTGGGTGATCGCTAGTCGATCTAAAACTGGCCGTGGGTCGCGGGGCCAGGGGTCAGAATGGCAGTCGATCGGCTGTTCTGACCCTGGCGGATAGACTTCGCAGCGTACTCGCCACTGGGTTTTCTCGCCAAAGTGATCTTGTCTTTCAACCGCCGTGATCCTGCCCGGCCTTAGTGTAAAGCGGTTGAGGTGACGTCGGCGCAGTCTCCGAGCGATTGTTAACGGGGGCCAACTCGGCGTGGTTGCGGTGCGAATCGTTGGCATCGCAGGGTAGGGTTCGCGGGGGGCGACGGCTTGCCAGCTTGAAACGGGAGTCCAATGATCGCGCATCAGGGAGTCATCGATGAAGTAGCGTTGGGCAGGACGCTTCGGGTCGAGATAGATCGGCAGTCGAATCGTGGAAAAGTCGGGGTGATGGCGCGCAGGATTGTACTTGTGGCTCCCCGAGACTAACTTGATTGGTGTGGATGATCCTGGTGGGCAGGCCTGGCAGTGAACCCTGTAGTGTCCTCTGGCGTCGTCATCTTGTACGACGGCTATGACCTCGCCCTCGACGATGGTGCCGTAGGTCACTAGGTTGCGTAAACGACGACGAGCGATCAGCCATAGAGCGAGCGCCGGTAGGCTGAGCAGGCTAGCGATCACCACGAGCTTCCACCAGTCTGTGCTCAGGTCGGAGATCGGGCTCATCATTGTCGCCAGGAACATGCCGATCAGCATGAGAATGGCGACAAATGTCGTTGCCATCGATTTCGAACCAGGCGGTTGGATGTGAAGTAAGGGGCGCGACAGGACCCTTGGCTTCGGTCTGGGCGGCACGGCGACCGCCCTCCAGTCTTCTCGATCGGCGACGAGGCCGGTCGAGAAGGCCTGCTCGTCGTTGGTTACAGTGTCGGCCGATGGTCGCGTCGCCCGCTGTTCCCGCTCAACCACCGTACCTCCTTGCCCCAGCCCATAACCATCATACTCCGCGCCGTCTTACTAACTTGGTTTGAGCCAGCGGAACCACTTGCGAGCGAGGGCCTCCTCGGGATCGATGCCGAGTTGGTCCGCTAGTAGGAGGGTGTGACCCAAGACATCCGCTAGCTCATCTTCGAGCGCGGTTTGGCACTCTTCGGCGGAGGTGGTTTGCCGCGAACGTCCCTCCGCTTGCAGTAAGGCACCCACGAGTTCGCCTAGTTCTTCGGTCAGTTTTAAGGCGTACCAGTCTAGGTCGCGATTAATCCCATTCCGGTCGGCGTACCCTTGTGAGACCACCCGTACTCGCGCCATCAGGTCATTTAGGTTGCTCGCGGGGGCTGAAGGTTTCGGCTCTAGTACGGAGTCGGTCCGCCGCATCCAGACAGTGGGCAGCGGCAGGCTTTCATACCAACTCAAGATTGTTTTAACCTGGGCTGGGGAGCATCCCAGGAGCAGTTTCGCTTCGACATCGCGTTTGAGCGGATCGGCCGTGATGAGCATACCCGTTAGGTGCCGGTAGTCGTCGGCGCACCAACAGTCGATGCCCTCACCGTCCCCACCAACCGTTTCCTTTAGATATCCGTAGTCAAACTGATAAATCCGTTCAGGATAGCGAGGATGCGCGGAGCCTTTTGGGCGATCGATGACAATCTGGCTATGGTCAACTAAGGCTTGTAGTTCTGTCCAAAAACCTTGTTCCTCGCCAGTTATCATCACCGCTCCTTTCTAAAATGCATTCTAGGTCATTCACGTGTGGGTGTTGTCCGGTCGCTGTGTCCAAGGGGAATTGAGCCATTGCGTTGATTAGGGACGGTTCTGGTGTCTCACCTTGTCGTATGGCGTGTCTCCGCTTTTTCTGGACAACATATGCTGGTCGCGAAGGTTTGTCCCAGCCGAGTTATCGGCAAGTACAGTTGTTAAAACTTCAACGAAACACCGCGTTGGCAAGGACAGACATTGGAACCGTCCCGCTGTCCGCTCCTCTGTCCGCCGGTGTCTGCCAACGCGGTCTTGGTTTGACCCCTGATCCCAGCTCGTAGTGATCTTAAGACATTGTCGAAACCATTTCGTGTCGTACGACGAGCAAGGCTGAAGATCACCCAGAAACTGTCCGGGAAACCGACATCTCTAGTCATCAGCGAAAGGACTCCTCTTTCGGGCACGATAATGTCTAGAGATGACCAGCACCTGACTTGGTTTACTTGTACGGCTGGTCTATTGACGCGCGGGAGCCGGGGGGATGGGCTTGGTGGCTGGTCTATTGGTACACGTGCTGTGCCCAAGGTGTTCCTCGCAGCGCCCGCGCTTCGCGCTACAAGCCTTCGGCTTGCCAGCCTGACG
>JAIRKB010000272.1 GCA_031260385.1 Propionibacteriaceae bacterium
GATTCGGGAGTTTGAACGGGTCTATCAACAGGCCGGTGACGCCTCCTTGGCCATCATGGTGACCGGCGCTAAGACCGGGTTTGAGGATCTCCAACGGGGACGGATCATGATCCCATATCACATCAAGCTGTTAGTGGTTCGCGTCGTTCTCGGTGAGGAGATTCGCATGAGACAGACCGCCGGTTTTGTCGAGTTGACGATTGGCACCCTAGAGGATCTGCCTCGGGCGTTACGAGGGGGTTTGATATGAGAGTAATCGATCCATTGGCCCGAACACCGCAGGCGACGCCAGCGGTCTCGTCCCGTCTCGCGCGGATCGTCCCGGACGGTCCGCGCCTAGTCGACGCCAGTTTCGTACTTCTACTATGTATGGTGGCGCTATTCGGTTTTGGCACCACCTTCGACTCCTGGTATTACCTCGCGGTCTCGGCAATTGGGGTCGCCATCGGACTGGTCGTCGCCCATATCATCGCCGCCTTGCGCTGGGACTGGACGATCGGTTTGGTCGGCGCGGTCGGGGCCTATTTCCTGTTTGGGGGCGCGATTGCCGTCCGCCAAGACCTCATCGGGTCGGTGTTGCCCACCTGGCCAACCCTGATTGAACTGTGGAATCTCCTGATCCATGGCTGGAAACAGTTGGTGACGACCCTGCCGCCAGTCTCGGGGACCGGCCGCTTCCTAGCGCTCCCCTTCGTCCTAGCCTTAGTCGCGTCGGCCGGTGCTTACGGGCTCGCCCGAGCCTATAAGGCCTTGGCCTGGCCAGTTCTCCCCCTTGCGGGGCTCTTCGGTCTAGTGATCGCTCTCGGCACCGATATCTCCCATGCGGACCTGTCCTATACCTTGCTACCCCAGGGGTTACTCTGGGTCTTGCTGATGGTGACCTGGAACTCCTATCGGTCGCGGACCCGGTCGCGTTTGGCGACCGGCGCTCGTACCTTCCGTTTCTCCCGTCTAGCTGGTGGGGTCGGCATCCTCCTAGCGGCGGCCCTCGCGGCCACCGTGACGGCCCCCTACCTACCGGGGGTTAACTCAACTCGGGAGATCATCCGGAACCACGTCCAAGTGCCAATCGAGAATAGCCCTTATCACGGTCCCCTAGCGAGCTTTAGGAAGTTCTCTTCCGAATCGCAGAAAGACCGCTATTACTACGATAAGACCCTGCTCACAGTGGAAGGGGCCGAGCCGGGGAGCCTACTGCGCTTTGCTGTGCTCGACTCCTATGACGGCTGGGTTTGGGGGGCCAGCGGATCGGGTTTCCTCAAGGTTGGCTCCCGGATTCCCACCACCATTGACGGCGTGCCGATGACCGGTGATGCCGTCAACATGACGGTGACAATTGGCCAGACCTATGCTGAGCAAGCGCCGCTTAATGTCTGGGTGCCCAATCTGGGTTATGCGACCGAGATCTCTTTCAATGGCGATAACGCGCGCCAGCATGATCAAGGCCTGGTCTATGACATGAGGAAAGGCCAAGGCCTAGTTCTTGACCAGTTCAAATCGAACGATGTCTTCCAAGTCACCTCCATCAAGACGCCGACCATCACTAGCGCCGATGACCTGAACCAGGAAATCGTACCTTCAGGCATGATCCTGGTGCCAGCCGAACGGACCGAGTTCCTCGCCGCTGACCTCGCTTTGATGAGCGAGGGAAAGCTGGCACCCTGGGATCAGCTAAAGGCGACCGCGGTCAGCTTTGCTAACGGCTCTTGGTCGGATGGTACGGAAGGTCCTGGTCGCGAGCAGTATCGACCCGGTCATGGGCAGGGACGACTGAAGACCTTCCTCGAAGGGCTCCCCAACTGTGTCGGTAGTGACGAGCACTATGCGGCGATGTTCGCCTTGTTCGCCAACCGGATCGGTTATCCGGCGCGGGTGGTTTTTGGGGCGACGATGCCAGTCCTCGGAAACGAGGTGCGCGGTCAGGATGTGACGGTTTGGGTGGAGATTAGGACGACCGATGGCTGGGTAGCGATCCATCCGTCAGTGTTTATTCCGGATCGCGAAAACTTCACCGCCGACGAACGGCCGAAGATCCAAGACGACCCCAATGAGGTCTCACCAGTTCCGGAGAAGAAGCCTAAGGAACCGAATACCGATGAGCTAGGCGGGGAAGCCTCTGGCGATATCACCCCTCCCTTCGATCCGCCAAAGCCCGGTGATCTGCCAGCTTGGGGATGGGTTGCGGTTGGGACCGGTTCGAGTCTCGGGTTACTATTCCTGTTGACCACACTGTTGCTGATTATTAAGGGCGTAAGGGCCTGGTCGAGACGGACTCGTGGGACGTACGTTAACCGGATTGCCGCTGGTTGGGCCGATGCAATTGACCGCGCCCGCGATGTCGGGATAAAGGTGACGGCGGCGCAGACTCGCACCGAGCAGGCGCTCGGGATGGCCGGGACGCCACTGCTCGCCTTGGCGGCGAGTTCGGAACGAGCGATGTTCCAGCCTGCGGCCCCAGATCGAGAGATCGTGACCGCCTATTGGGACGAGGTTAGGGCTCTTAAAGCGGAGTTGTTGGGTGAGCGTCGAGGGCTGAAGAAGCTCTGGTCGCGCATCACACCGCGGTCACTGTGGCCAGCACCGAAGGTAAAGGCGACGCGGCTTCCGAGACCCCATCGAACCCCAGGAGTCTCGTAGAGTAGAGTAAGAGTGTGAATTTGGACGATGTACGTAGCGATCTGAGTCAGATACTCTACACCGAAGCCCAGATCCAAGCTCGGGTTGAGGAGCTGGCGGCCCAGGTCGATGAGGATTACGCTGGGCGCGATCCCCTACTAGTGGGGATCCTCAATGGGGCTGTCATGATGATGGCGGATCTGTCGCGGGCGCTGACGATCCATTGTGAAATGGATTGGATGGCGATCTCATCTTATGGCTCGGGGATTGCTTCCTCGGGGGTAGTGCGGATCTTGAAGGATATGAACGTCTCGGTGGTTGATCGCCATGTCCTAATCGTCGAGGATATCGTCGACACCGGGCTGACCTTGTCGTACCTCATCGAGAACCTGCGGTCGCGGAACCCGGCGTCGATTGAGGTCTGTGCCGGCTTCCGCAAACCGGAGGCGGCGCGCAACCATGTCCACGTTAAATACCTCGGCTTCGACATTCCTAGCGACTTTGTTGTTGGGTACGGGCTAGACTACGCCGGAAGGTACCGCAACCTGAAAGGGTTAGGGGTCCTGTCCCCATCGGTTTACTCGTGAGTTGGGCCCCGGCCTAGCGCAGCGTGATTCCCCCCCCCAAGTGATGAGGAGTATGCGAAGATGAATGTCCTGAAACGGTTGGCCAAGAGCCCCTTCTTGTGGGTCTTGATCGGCTTTGGCTTCGTACTGCTGCTATTTCGCCTGATCGAAGGCAGTTCGACCTACCAGGAAGTGCCGACCTCTGAAGCGGTGGCGATCATCATGGGTAAGGCGAAGCTCGAGGAAGTGATCCTGACCGATCAGCAGCAGCTTATCCAAATCACGATGATCGGCGAGGATGGCAACGAGAAGAAGCTGCAAGCAGCTTGGGTGGGGTCGATGTCCGACCCCCTGGTGGAGCGCCTCAACCAGCGGGTGGCGGAGGGCAGCCTGGAGAAGTGGGATGGCGTCAATGTGACGGCTGGCTTCTGGTCGACCCTGCTGACCTGGCTGTTGCCGATGTTGCTAATCGTCGGGTTGTTTATATTTATCATGGGTTCCGCCGGTGGGGGGCCGGGCGGACGGATCTTTAGTTTCGGGCGCTCGAAAGCCAAGGTCGCCAATAAGGACACGCCGAAGACCACCTTCGCTGATGTTGCCGGGGTCGATGAGGCGGTTGAGGAGCTCGAGGAGATCAAGGATTTCTTGGCGGAACCGGGCAAGTTTAAGGCGCTAGGGGCGAAGATTCCCAAGGGTGTCCTGTTGTACGGGCCGCCGGGGACTGGTAAAACCCTGTTGGCGCGGGCGGTCGCTGGGGAGGCCGGGGTGCCGTTCTATTCGATTTCCGGTTCCGACTTCGTGGAAATGTTCGTGGGGGTTGGCGCCTCGCGGGTGCGCGATCTTTTCGAGCAAGCGAAAGCGAATGCGCCCGCGATTGTGTTTATCGATGAGATTGATGCCGTCGGTCGCCATCGCGGGGCGGGCATGGGCGGTGGCCATGATGAACGCGAGCAGACCCTCAACCAGTTGCTCGTCGAGATGGATGGGTTCGATGCCCACGGTGGGGTGATCCTGATCGCGGCTACTAACCGGCCTGATGTCTTGGATCCAGCCTTGTTGCGTCCCGGTCGCTTTGACCGCCAGATCGCAGTTGATTCCCCGGATCTGAAGGGGCGTTACAAGATCCTGCTGGTCCACGCTTCGGGCAAGCCGCTAGCTGACGATGTTGACCTGCAGGGGGTTGCGCGGCGGACTCCGGGCTTCACCGGGGCGGACTTGGCGAATGTCCTCAATGAGGCGGCTTTGTTGGCGGCGCGGACCAACCTGACAGAGATCTCCAACGAGGTTCTTGATGAGTCGATTGATCGGGTCGTGGCGGGCCCCCAGAAACGGACCCGGGTGATGAAAGCCCAAGAGATCCTCAACACGGCTTACCATGAAGCTGGTCACGCGCTGGTGGCGGCGGCGATGCCGGGCTCAGATCCCGTCCAAAAGATCACGATCCTGCCGCGTGGGCGGGCCCTCGGTTACACGATGGTGATGCCGGATCAGGATCAGTATTCGCAATCACGCGGGCAATTGCTCAACCAACTGGCTTATATGCTTGGCGGTCGGGCGGCCGAGGAGTTGATCTTCCACGACCCGACGACCGGGGCGAGCAACGATATTGAGAAGGCCACCAAGGTGGCGCGGGCGATGGTGATGCAGTTCGGGATGACCGAGGCGTTAGGGGCCGTTCGCTACGGCTCCGATGACCGCGAACCCTTCCTTGGTATGGAGATGGCCCACTCTTCGGCTATCTCCCCGCAGACTGCCGCCCTGATTGATGCTGAGGTCGCGAAGCTGATCCACAATGCCCATCAGGAGGCCTTCGACACCCTCGTCGACAATCGCGAAATCCTTGATGAACTGGTTCGACAACTGCTTGAGCACGAGACCTTGGATAAGGAGCAGGTGGCGACGATCTTCGCTGAACTGAAGCTGAGGGATGTACGGCCGCCATGGACCGGGTCGACAACCCGCCAGCCGTCAACTGTGCCCCCCGTGCCAGCGCCTGATCTTCCGGAACCGACTCTGGATGATGTGACCATCGAGCCCAAAGAGGTTGTTGAAGAACCGGAAGAACCGTCGTCTGGGACTCCTTCGCCATTGGGGCCGGGAACTTGGGTTGATCCTCAGGCACCGGGGGATTGGCCACCACCGGGACGGTCTTGATGTACGTGGTGTGGGGGTTGGGTGCCGAAGTTGTTGGACGGAGGTCGTTGCGCGCCGCGATCCTTCGGATCTTATCGCGGCGCTCACTTCACTTCGAAAACGGCGCTTTGCGCCTAAATCGTTTCACGATTTTTTCTCGTACTTGGCACCAGAGGTGCC
>JAIRKB010000023.1 GCA_031260385.1 Propionibacteriaceae bacterium
GCGCTCCTCGCTGCGCTCGTCAACGGTTTCCTTAGCCTCAGCATAACAAGTGAACTTGTTCTGCTCTCGGCTGGCGTCACCGTCCCTCTGTCAGGGACGGTTGTGGGGACTGGTGGACAACCGTACTTCCGAAGAACCCAAGCTGGGGCAGGATACTGAACCGCTCACCCGACCACCGCAAAACTGACCCACCCTCCTCAAACCGGTGTGCCCCATAGGGGTGCATCGGACGGCAACGACCGCAGGGAGGCGGCAGCAACCATAGTGTCACTCGGTGAGCCCCGTACGCTTTGACCTGAGCAAGGCGAACCCAACCCACCGACCAACAACCAAGCCGAGGATGACGGGGGTGGTGGTGACCTAGTTGAGGTAAGGGGTGGGGTCGACGACTTGGTCGTCCATCCAGAGCAGGTAGTGATTGTGGCAACCGGAGGCGGCGCCGGTGGAGCCGACGCGGGCGACGACTTGGCCTTGGGAGATTTGGGAGCCGGGGGAGACGAGGGCTTCGGCAACGTGATTGTGGGCGGCGACCACGTGCTTTCCATCGATGATGCCGTGATCGATGGTCAGGCGGTAGCCATACTGCCCAGCCCAGAAGTAATCCATGACATAACCATTAGCGGCGGAGTAGATATCGGTGCCGCAGGGGGCGATCATGTCATAGCCGCCATCAGCGAAGGATCCCGTGCTATCGGAGTCGGGGTGCGCATAGTGGCGCATGACCGGTGCTAAGTTCGGGGAAGGATTGGGCACTCGTTCCACGTCGACGCCAGTGGTAGAGCCCCCAGTCGGGCCCCCCGTCGGGTCCTCAGTCGGCGGCCCGGGATCGACAACACTAATCGTGGAGGGACTAGATGGTTCGATTACCCCAGGGGCACACCCCGCCAATCCGCACGCCAGAACCCCGAGAATGAGCAGACCACCTATCGGTTTCATCGCGTCTCCTGTCATACCCCAGCAACCATAGAGCCTGAGAAAATTATAAGTAAATCTCAGAAATCTGGCAAGTTCTGACACGCCGAACCCCAAAAATCAACAAATCATGTGAAATTTGACCTTTTTTGGTTTTTAAGGAAACTCACAACTCTAGCTTGGCTAGGATAAAGGGGTGGGAACACGCTTGGGCGTTAGCCGTGGACCAGATACCTGGGGTGGGGGGTCGTTTCGGCGTGGATAGGCTCTGGGTAATATATCTGCCACTGGCCATCTTCTGGATGGAGTGCACACTCAAGCTCTGGGCTTTTGGTCAGATCACCGTCAGCGGCTTTTGCTTCACCCTGTTATTCTCGATTGCCTTTGGTTTCTTGGCGACCGGGCTGTGTTGCCTAGGCAAGTATTTCTCAAACCCACTATTCATAGTCTTTCTGGCAATAGCGATTGTCGTGATCGGCACTCAAGCGGTTTACTACCGGGTCTTCAAGACCTTCATGGTCGTCTCCTCGCTCGGCAACGCCAAGATGGTGATAGCCGGCTTCGGCAAACAAGCCGTCACCGGAACCCTGAACTCCTGGCCGGCCATCCTGTCGCTGCTGGCCCCGCTGATCCTATGGCTGGTTATCGGCAAGAAAATTCGGCCCCAGTACGAAATGAGGGCGCGAATGCGCGCCGTGCTCATCTCGGGGTTTGCCGGAGTCCAGGTTCTAGCGACGATGGGGGTGATGACCGATACCTCCGGGCTGATGTCGGCCCGCATGGTCTACTCGGAGAGTTTCGTTCCCGAGCTGTCGGTGAAATATTTCGGCGCCCTGACCACCATGCGCATTGACATCACGAACCTGATCTGGCCGAGCCTGAGACATCGTACGGTCGAACCACCGTCCGCTAGCATGGGCCCACCGGTTCCCGACCAACTCCCGGTCGGTTGGGGAGCCCACCAGCTCGATATTGACTTTGCCGGTCTAGCTAACACCCGATCCGACCCCATGGTTAAGGAACTAGACCAGTATTTTGCCGCCAAAGCCCCGACCTACAAGAATGCCTACACCGGCATGTTCGAGGGCAAGAATATCGTCTGGATCGTCGCGGAGAGTTTTTCGAGCTGGGCCCTCGACGCCACCCATACGCCGACGCTGTATAACCTGGCCCATTCCGGCTTTGTCTTCAACAACTTCTATGTCCCCGGTTGGGGGGTGTCGACCTCGGACGGCGAATACACCACCTTGTTCTCGCTCCTGCCGAAACCAAATGTCTGGAGTATGTATCGCTCCTCGAACAACTATCTCCCCTTCGTCTTCGGCAACCAGCTGAAAGCCCAGGGTTACAAGACCCTCGCCTTCCACGCCGGCACCTACGATTATTATGACCGCGACCTGTCCTTGCCCAATATGGGTTACGACTACTATGCCTCCGACCATGGGCTCGATCTGGTCAATCCGAACCTTTGGCCGACCTCCGATGTCGAAATGGTTGACGCTTCCGCTGGAAAGTACGTCGGTCAGTCACCCTTCAATATCTATTACATCACCATCTCCGGCCATCAGTTCTACACCTTTAACGGCAACATGATGTCCTATAAGCACATGAATGATGTCGCCGATCTGCCCTACTCCGAAGGTCCCCGGGCCTATATCGCCGCTCAGATGGAGTTCGATCAGGCCCTAGCGAACCTGATTGCCCGCCTCGAGGCCTCGGGGGAACTCGATGACACCGTCTTCGTGATCTCTGGTGACCACTATCCGTACGGTCTGGAACACTGGCAGATCGAGGAGTTGAACGGGGGTTGGGTGGATCCCAACTTTGGGTTATACAAATCGACTCTGATCATCTGGAGTGCCGACATGACCACCCCGGTCGTGGTCGACAAGCCTTGTTATGCGGTGGACGTCCTGCCGACCTTGTCTAACCTATTTGACCTGCCTTACGACTCCCGCTTGCTGATGGGGCGCGATATTCTCTCGCGCTCCGAATCCCTAGTTGTCTTCGGGAATCATAGTTGGCTCACCGACAAGGGCCGTTTCGATTCCTACTCCGACACTTTCACCCCAGCGCCGGGCGCCGACTTTGGCCCCGAGACCGCCAATGAGTACGCCCGGCGGGTGATCAACCAGGTGGAACTAATGTTCAAATACTCCGCCGCAATCCTCGATTACAACTATTATCGACTGGTGCTGTAGCCCAAGCTAGCTGACTTAAGATTGCCCATTCATACCCCCAGGGGTATAATAAAGGGGTGACTGTAAGAGATATTACGATCGAAGATTTTGAATCAACCATCGCTGACTCCGAGATTTTGCTCCTCGACTTTTGGGCCGCCTGGTGTGGCCCCTGCCGGGCTTTTGCCCCGATTTTTGCCGCCGCCGCGACGGCCCATCCCGATGTCGTCTTCGGCAAGGTTGACACTGAGGCCCAGCAGGAACTAGCCGCTGGTTTTAGGATCACCTCGATTCCGACGATCATGGCCTTCCGGGACCAGGTCTTGGTGTTCTCGCAGGCTGGGGCCCTGAACGCTAGCCAGCTCGACCAGTTGATCGCTTCGATTCGCGGGCTCGACATGGATCAGATCCGCGCCGAGATTGCCGAGCAAGACGCTGGAGAAGACGCTCCCGGCGCCTAGGAGACTCCATGCACCCGACCGATCATGAAGCCCAGCGCCGTATCCTCCATCGTTTACGTCGTGCCAAGGGCCAACTCGATGCCGTGATTAACGCCGTTGAGACCGGCAAGCCGTGTCGCGAAGTCGTGACCCAACTCGCCGCGGTCTCTAGTGCCATCGACAAGGCTGGCTTCGTGATTGTGTCAACAGCGATGAAGAACTGTCTCACCGATCCCGAGACCCCTCCAAACGAGGATGCCCTAACTACTGAAGAGCTCGAAAAGCTCTTCCTAATGATGGCCTAAGCCATAGACCAGCTAATTAAGGAGAATCATGTGCCAAGCCGTGAAGTGTCGTAAGTGCGGCAAGATCACTTGGTCCGGTTGTGGGCAACACGTCGACCAGGTCTTGCGCGGGGTGCCCAAGTCTGAGCGCTGCCCCGGACACGAGAACGAACCCGCTACCGGGCTCTTGTCCCGCTTGCGCGGTCGCTAAGGCGCTAGCGCGGTCGTTAAGGCGTCCGTCGGGCTGGGTCAGCGGCTCGTAGTGAACTGCGGACCTGGTCCAGGAGCTCCGGCCTAGCCCCCAAGGTCTCAAAGGCCAGCAGGGCCGCGCCGACTACCGGTGGGTCCTCAACAATGATCAATTGAGCCTCGGGCAGGGCGGCCGTCAGCTGTTGGTCAATCATGGCCATTAAGGCAGCGGGACGAGCGGCGATAATCCCACCACCGAGCACAATCGGGCAGGGTTGGCCGCCGACACCTAAGCGCTTAATCGCTGCCGAGGCGTAAGCGACGATCTCCTCGGCTTGGCGGGCGACCACGCCTAGGGCGACCTCATCGCCAGCGGCCGCCGCTTGGAAGACTAAGGGGGTGAGCAGTGACTTGGTGTCCGATTCGCGCAATTCCCCCTTGTGAAAGGCCAAGATGACCTCGTCCATCGAGGCTCGGCCCAAGGCCTGAAGGGTTAACGACTCCAGTAGGGTCTGGGGTCCCCGTCCATCGGCGGCCCGGGCGGCGTGCCAGATTGCTTGCATGCCGATGGTCCAGCCGCCACCCCAATCACCGGCGACCTCACCGATAGCGGCGAAACGGGCGACCTTGCCACCGGGCGCCCAACCCAAACAGTTCATCCCGGTTCCGCAGACCACGGCAACGGCGGTGTCTTCCGCGGTGCCAGCCCGCATCAGGGGGCGCATGTCATTGTCGACTAGTAAGTGACCTTGGGCCCAGGGATATTTCTCTAATTGGGCTCGAAACTCGGCTTGTTCGTAGGGGAAATCGATGCCCGCGAAATAGGCTCCCGCTACCGCCACGACCGTGGCACCAAGCGGTTCCAGCATCGCACGAAAAGCAGCGTCAAGCTGGGCGGCGGTCCGCGCCGCGCCAACATCGTAGGGCACAAACGATGCCAGGCGCTCCCGAGCCAGGGTCGTACCATCCACGGCAATGATGGCGACATCGGTTTTCGTTCCGCCCCCATCAGCGACCGCCACAACCTCCATCTCACACCGCCCAAGCTAGGTAGGCTCGATTGATTGCGATCAGCTCGTCCGCCAGCCGATTAGCCTTATCCCATTGACCGACTAGCGGATGTGCCAGCAGGGCGGCTACCACCCGATCGCGGCCCCCCTTGAGCGCCGCCTCCAGGGCCAAGCGCTCATAGGCAGCGACATGAGCCACCAAGCCCGCCGCCTGGTCACTTAAGGGCTGGCGGGCGGGGGAGTCGGCCGTCGAAATCGTTTGGCCAATCCGCGCCAGGATCTCGATGACATGGTCGTCGGGTAGGAACGGCAAGACCCCGTCATTGCGAAGGTTGACCACCTGCCGGTCGCCACGGTCACCCAACAGCGAGGCTAAGAGGTTGATCGCCGCCTCGGAGTAGAAAGCCCCCCCGCGTTCCGCTAGCTCGGGTGGTTTCGTATTGAGCTCCGGATCAGCATATTTCGCCAGCAAGGTGGTTTCGAGTTGGCTCACCTGATCGGCTCGGGTGATCGCCCCGGGCGCCCGCTGCTCGGCCAGGATGGCGTCATGGGCGTAGAAATAGTGTAGATAATACGAAGGCACGGCTTGCTGGAGTTCCAGCAGAGCGCGGGGCAAGGAGATCTCCTCGGCAATCTCGTCTCCAAAGCGGGTCAGCAACTCGGGCAGACGGTCAACACCATCGACATAAGCCGCCCGCTCCCAGGTCAGGTGATTGAGGCCAACATGATCGAGCTCTAGGCGCTCCGGGGCGAGGTCAAGCCAGGCAGCAAACTGTCTTTGGAAACCAATCGCCACATTGCACAAGCCGACCGCCCGGTGGCCCGCTTCCAGCAGCGCCCGGGTAACAATGCCGACCGGGTTAGTGAAGTCGATGATCCAGGCCTTAGGGTTGGCATGGCGGCGAACCAGTTCCGCTAGTTCCAAGATGACGGGAACCGTCCGCAAGGCTTTGGCGAACCCGCCCGGTCCGGTGGTCTCCTGGCCAAGCACCCCGCAACAATGGGGGAATAGTTCATCGGATTTTCGGGCTGCTTGACCGCCGACCCGCAGTTGGAAAAGTACGATATCGGCGCCGGCGATCGCCTGAACCGGATCGGCAGTCGCCCGCACCGCCAGATCGTAGTCAGCGCGGGCTAGCATCCGTCGGGCCAGGTCGGTGATGATCGCCAAGCGTTCGGCATTGGGATCCAGCAGCCAAACCTCGTCGATGGCGACGGACGCCCGTAGGCGAGCTAAGCCGTCGACCAGCTCGGGTGTATAAGTCGATCCGCCCCCAACGATAGTCAGCTTCATGGCTATCCTTTCACTCCAGTAAGTGTAATGCCTTGGACGAACACTTTCTGGGCGGCAAAGAAGATCAAGATCACCGGGATCATCGCCAGAATAGCGGCCGCCATCGTTAAATCCCAGTCAACATTTTTGGTCGTACGGAAGGTGGCTAGAGCATAGGAGATTGGCCAGGCCTTCGGGTTCTGGGAGGTGTAGAGCAGCGGACCGTAGTAGTCATTCCACGACCAGAAGAACAAGAAGATCGCGGCGGCGGCAATCCCCGGCTTAGCCATCGGCATGACGACTCGGGTCATGATCTGGAAGTGACCACAGCCATCAAGTTTGGCGGACTCGGAATATTCCTTGGGAATCGTCAAGAAGAACTGGCGCAGCAGGAAGACCGAGAAGGCGTCACCGAGCAGGTTGGGTAGGATCAGGGGCCACAGCGAGCCGGTTAGCCCTAGCTTCGACCACATGACATACAGCGGCACCGTCGTGATCTGGGGTGGCAACATCATCGCCCAGATGATGATCACGAAGATCAGACGCGAACCGCGAAACTTTATCCGCGCTAAGGCGTAAGCGGCGGGGATCGAAGATAGCAGCATGAAGAGGGTCGCCAGCCCGGCATAGGTTGCCGAGTTGGCGTAAAGCCGCAGCATATCCAACTTTTGGAAGACTCGGACGTAGTTCTCGGGATGCCAAGAACTCGGCCAAAAGACCCGACTGCCGGCCTCGCCAGCGGTCATGAGACTAGTCAACAGCACGAAGAGGAAGGGGGCTAAGAACATGATCGCCAGGGTGACCAAGATGGTGTGATCGGCCACTAATTGGGCGAGGGAGCGACGGCGGTTCAACTTGCCACCTCCGGGGAAAACTCAGAAAAACGGCGCAGTAGGAGGAAGATCGCTACGGCAGCGACCACGAACATCACCACTGCGAGGGTTGAGGCGTAACCAGCCTTGTAATAGTTGAAGGCTTCGAGATATAGCCACTGACCATAGGTCATTGTTGACTGACCAGGCCAGCCAATCGTCGAATTCATCCCACCGCCAACTGTCGCCTTACCTTGGGCGACTGCCGAGGCGACCGCTGGTTCGGTGAAGTATTGCAAGGCGCCGATAATGCCGGTGACTACTGCGAAGAGGATCACCGGGCGGATAGTCGGTAGGGTGACGTGGCGGAAGCGGCGAATCGAGCCTGCGCCATCTAGCTCCGCCGCCTCATATTGTTCAATGGGGACGTCGAGTAAGGCGGCGAGCATGATCACCATGATGTCGCCGACTAGCCACAAAGCCAGGAAGGTAAGCGAGGGTTTGGACCAGTTCGGATTGGTGAACCAGCCCGGTGTCAGCGAGACCTCAAGCCCAATATTGCTCAGGCCCTGGGCAATCTTGCCGAGGACAGTGTTGACCGGTCCGGTGACCGGGTTGAGCACGTGGACAAAAGCGATGGTAGAGGCGACCGGGGGGATGAGGGCCGGGAGATACATGATCGTACGGAAGACGCCACTCGCCCGTTTGGCTTTGGTAAGAGCGGAGGCCACAACCAGGGCCCCAATGATGCGCGTCGGCACCATGATCAACACAAACCACAAGGTGTTTTTCGCCGCCGTCTTGACGGTGGGATCAGCACCAAATAAATAGATCCAGTTGGCGAAGTTATTCCAGCGTGGTGGGGTGAAGATATTGAAGGCAGTGAAAGAGTAATACAGGGTCATGGCTAGGGGATAGATAAAGAAGACCCCCACTCCAGCCAACATTGGGGCGAGGAAGAGCCACGGGGTGAGGTTCTTACGCTTCGACCCCCGGGAGATTAGCCCCGCCGGGGGCGGTGCGGGAACGGATTCCCGCACCTCCTCCCGCGCATTCGGTCGCCCAGCCATGGCTATCCAGCCCAGGCGATAGCGGCGGTGATATCAGCGTCAACCTTTGCTAGGCCCGCTGCCAGATCAGTTTGAGCGCCAGACTCCCAAAGATGGACGAAGTTCGTGAAGATCTCGAGATACTCCGTGCCAACCACCGAAGCGGGCATGGTCTGGGAGAAGGGATGCTCAAAGGCGTCAATGAAGACCTGGAAATGAACATCGGCGTCGAGGTCCGGGCTCTCCAGAGCGGAGTAGATCGTCGGAACATTCCTCAGACCATTGCCCATCGCCACCTGGGCTTCGGTGTTAAGGGCCAAGAACTTGACCAACTCCCAAGCCAGATCGGGGTTCTTTGAACCGCGCGGGATGCCAACGAGGTTGCCATCGACATAACCGGCGCCGTAAGCGTCCATGTGGCTGGAAGCGACTGGCATCGGCGCAGTGCCGTAATCCAAATCGGGTGCCTGATCGGCCAAGAAAGCAGTCCGCCATTCGCCGTCGATGATGATCGCGACCCGTCCGGTGTGGAAATCATTCTCTTCTGAGAACTCATCGCCAAGCCCGGCGGCCCAGTTACGCAGCTTCTGGTAGCCCCCCAGACGCTCGATCAGATCCTTCTGCCAGTTGAGGATCGTCACCCAACCGGGGTCAGAACCGATCGCCGAGGTGACCCCATCGGCGTTGAGCCATTGGGCCTGAGCAGCGACACCGAGGTTCGGAGCCATCGTTTCGTAGTAGTCCATAAACGGCATGAAGCCGAGGATGTCAATCGAACCGTCGGCATTGTAGGTCGTTAGCTTGACAGCGGCGTCGGCCCATTCTTCAAGGGTCTTTGGCACGGCCACACCAGCGGCTTCTAGCATCGCGGTGTTGTAGTAGATCGCCGCCACATCAGCCAGCATCGGGAGGGCGCAACGCGTGCCATCATATTGGGAGTAAGCCAGCGAGCCGGAGGCGATATCGCTCAAGTCGAGGTTGTCGCGCGCAATGAAGGGAGCTAGGTCTTTGAAGGCTCCAGAGGAACACAGCACCCCAACCTGGTCGCGGGAGTAGGAGATACCGACGTCAATCGCTTCGCCGGCCGCAATGGCTTGGCGCATATTGTCGTCATCTTGGCCTGCGTGAACGTCGACCTTAACGCCCTCGTGGAGGGCCTCAAACTGATCGATGACCGCTTGGAGGACGTCAGCCTCACGATCTTCGAAGAAGTGCCATAAGGTAATGGTGTCGCTAGAGCTTTGCCCGCCCGAACAGGCGGTTAGGGAAAGCGCTAAAGCGACGCCCGCAACGAGCGCGCCTAGTTTGCGCCAGCTTTGTGAAGATGGAAACTTCATTGTTACTCCTTGTCAATGGCTTTCGCCGGTTGGTGGGGTCACGATGGACCCCGAGTTATTTACTTGTACGGTCTTAGGCCACCAGGTCTAAGAGGTGATCGGTCAGACGTTTGGTTAGGGCCCAAGCGGCTCCCGCGAGGACAGGGTGGGTTTCGACTAGGGACGCCGTCACCGGGACGCGCCAGGCGGTCGACTTGGTCAGGGAACTTTGAACGAGACGGGCGAGTTCCGGCCCACCGGCGACCCCGGTTGGCCCGCTGAGCACGATTCTGGCGGGGTCGAGTAAGGCTAAGACCGGCATCAGGGTGGTGGCAATGCGCGGGGCCAACTCTTCGAGCAACCTCGGGCGTAAAGCGGAGTTGGTAATGGCGTCGAGGGCGGCCTGGTAGGACCGTTTCGACGGGTAGTGGCTTTGAACGAGGCGGGTGACCGCTGGGGAACCGATCAGATCCTGACAGGTCAGCGGAGCGGCGTCAGAAGCGGGGTTTTGCGGCACTGTCAGGTAGCCGATCTCCCCGGCGGAGCCGGTCCGTCCGCGCAGGACATCGCCGTCTACCACCGTCGCGACCCGCAACCCCTTGCCTAGCCAGACCAAGGCGAAGTCGGATTGATCGCCGCGCTGGTTGTATTCAGCGAGGGCGGCGAGGTTGGCATCGTTTTCGATGCAAACGCTGACGCCTAGTTGTTCTTCGACCTTCGGCTTGACCGCGCGTCGGGACCAGCCTGGTAGACCGCCCACGAAACTCAACTGGCCAGTGTCGGGGGAGACCGCACTCGGCACTCCGATGCAGACGGCAACAATCGAGTCTTCGTCGATGTCGGCGGCGGCGCAGCCCCCCCGAATCGCCGCCGCGATATCGGCGGTTTCCGAGCGGGATTGGGCATCGAGACGCACCGTGGCCACCGGGTAGGGCTGATCGCAGGCGTCGACCACCCGCGCTACGACCTGACCGGCTTCGATTTGGATGGCGACACCACGGGCTAAGTCACAACAAGCTCGGTAAGCGACGGCGCCCGGCCCGCGTGAGGGGACGACTTCGCCGGTCTCGCAGACCAAGCCGGCTTCGATCAGACGGGCCACCAACTGGGAGATGGTGGGGCTAGATAGACCGGTGGCCTTGATGAGCTGCGGTCTGGTCATGGTGGTGTTGGTAAGGAGCAGGCTAAGAACCGCACGATCGTTGATG
>JAIRKB010000115.1 GCA_031260385.1 Propionibacteriaceae bacterium
GGTTCCCAGGTCGGCGAAGGTAAGCAGTCCTTGGCCTACAACCTGGTCTTCCGGGCTGGCGATCGTACGCTCACCGAAACGGAAGCCTCGGCCGCCCGCGATGCCGCGGTTGCCGAGGCTAGCCGTTTATGTGGTGCCGTTATCCGTTCATAGGTGGCGGTGCTCCCCAGCCGGGCGGCGGGAGGGGTGGCGCCTGAACCGGTGGCGGTGCGCCCCAGCCGGACGGCTCGCCGGGAGCCTGCTGGAGCGGCTGCGGGGCCCGCAGGGCTTCGACCGTGGTCCGATCGACACCGAGATGACCGACGATGGTGTTGCTATTCTCGTTTTCTTTGCCTTGCTTGATTGTCACCGTGACGTGATTAACACTCAGGTAGTAGGGCGCTGATTGGACAGAGGCTGGTGGTTCGTAGAACTCGATCTTCAAGAAGCTGGAGGAGTCAACGATGCCGGTCCTCACCAGGTGATATAGCTCGGAGATGTCGCCGGCTTCCAGTCGCGCCTTCATGGCGTCGAAATCAGCCGGTAGGCAGGCTTGTGCGGTGTCCTTTGACTGTTTGTACCACTTGCCGCCCGCTTCCGAGAAGGGGTCACCGGCGCCGATTTGACCGACAATGATCGCCGCGACGGTAATGATCAGGAACTCGGCAATCCAGACCCCGAGCAGTAGGGCGCCGGTTACAGCTGTGCCCTTGGACAGCCCCCAAATACCGTTCTCATTGATGAGGACGGCCCACTCGTAGACAGCAGAGGGAGTGACGAGTAGGTCAAGGGTGTCCCATAGACGCGTGACGATATCGAAGCCTTCTTCAAGAGCTTCGGCAATGACTATCGGAATGTAGGCACACCATTGGAGATACTCGAAAGCAATGGCTGCGAGCAAGGTGAAGATCGCCACCACGCCCCGATTTCGGGCTTTCCCAGCTTTTCTGGCCCAGAGCATCGTTGCGCCGATCACCGCCCCAGCCCCAATCGTTACCAGAAGGTTGAGGTAGATGAAAGGAATGTAGTAGATCAAATGAGAGTAAACAACACTCAGTATCGGCAGAGCAATGGCAATGATCAGGAGGAAAAGCAGGAAGAACAGCGGTGAGACCTTCCCCGACGGCTTGTAGTACCCAATATTCATGGAATATCCCTTTGTTGGAAATCTGTTAGTGTAGGCTCCCCGCGAGCCTACCTGACAGACCCTACCATGGTTGTTTCCATCCACATATAGCTATCATGATCAAAGCAATATGTGCATATCTATGCCGTTTGTGGCATACTTATGCCTGTGACTTTTAAGGTAGCTGTTGCTGGATGTACGGGATATGCCGGGGGAGAGATCCTGCGGTTGTTGGCCGATCATCCTGGTGTGGAGATTGGGGCGCTGACGGCGCACTCGAATGTTGGGGTGCCGTTGGGGGAGGTGCAGCCTCATCTGGCCTCCCTGGCTGACCACCCGGTGGTGGAGACTTCCGCCGAGACTTTGGCGGGGCATGATGTGGTCTTTATGGCGTTACCGCACACTGCTTCGGCGGCGTTGGCGGGGGAGCTTTCCCCCGACACTCTGATCGTTGACTCGGGCGCGGATTTTAGGCTGACTTCCAGTGATGAGTGGGAGAAGTTCTACGGGACGCCGTGGGCTGGGCATTGGCCGTACGGTTTGCCGGAACTCCCCGGGCAGCGGGCGGTCTTGGCGGAAACGAAGAGGATTGCTGTGCCGGGGTGTTACCCGACGGCGATAACCCTCGCCTTGGCGTCGGCGATTGCCGCTGGCATCGGCGATCCTAAGGATATTGTCGTCGTCGCCGCTTCGGGGACCTCTGGCGCGGGGAAGGCCTTGAAGCCGAACCTGTTGGGCTCGGAGGTGATGGGGTCGGTGAGTGCCTATGGCTTCGGTGGAGTGCACCGGCATATTCCGGAGATCTTGCAGAACCTGCGTAGCCTCGGAGCCGACGCCCCGCAGCTCAGTTTCACCCCGCTGCTGGTGCCGATGTCGCGGGGGATCCTGGCGACCTGTAGCCTGCCGCTGCCGACCCCGGTTAGCGAAGCCGAGGTTCGGGCCGTCTACGAAGCCTTCTATGCTTCCGAGCCGTTTGTGACCCTGATGCCGACGGGGGTCTCGCCGACGACCGCCGCCGTGCTCGGATCGAATATGGTTCAGATCCAGGTGGCGGTTGACGCCGCCGCCGGACGTCTGATCGTACTATCCGCGATCGACAACCTGACCAAGGGTACGGCCGGGGGAGCGATTCAATCGATGAATATTGCGCTAGGTCTCGACGAGACGATGGGTTTACCAAGACAAGGAGTGGCACCATGATGATCGACCAAACCACCGGGGTCACCACCCCCCAAGGCTTTCTCGCCGCTGGGGTGACCGCCGGTCTAAAGAAGTCGGGCAAGCCCGATCTAGCGCTGGTGGTCTCCCAGGGCCCCCAGTACACCGCGGCTGGGGTTTTCACCTCGAACCGCTTCCCAGCGGCCCCGGTCCAGTGGTCGCGGCAGGTCTTAGTCGACGGGCAGTTGCGGGCGGTCGTCCTGAACTCTGGTTCGGCCAACGCTTGTACGGGCAGTCAAGGCCAAGCCGATGCCCAGTCGATGGCCGAACAGGTAGCCGCCCTGATCGGCGTCGAGCCCAGCGAGGTGGGGGTTTGCTCCACCGGCATGATCGGGCTGATGGTGCCGATGGACAAGATGAGCGCCGGGATCACCCAGGTCGCCGCCCTACTATCCACCGAAGGTGGCGAGGCGGCAGCGAAAGCGATCATGACCACTGACACCGTCCACAAACAAGCTAGCTACACCTCTGCCGCCGGTTGGAGGATCGGGGGGATGGCCAAGGGCGCTGGCATGTTGGCCCCCGCCTTGGCGACCATGTTGGTGGTCATCACCACCGATGTCCAGCTAACCGCCGCTCAGGCCGACCACGCCTTACGCGGCTCCTGCGCCAAGAGCTTCGATCGCGCCGACTCTGATGGCTGTATGTCGACAAATGACTCGGTGATCCTCCTCGCCAACGGCGCGAGTGAAATCCCCGCTGATCAGGAGTTTTACACCGCGCTCGACGTGGTTTGCATCTCGCTAGCCCGTCAGTTGATCGCCGATGCCGAAGGGGCGGAACACGCCATCACCATCACCGTACATTCCGCCGCTAGCGAAGACGATGCCCTCGAAGTCGCCAGAGCGATCGGGCGGTCCAACCT
>JAIRKB010000165.1 GCA_031260385.1 Propionibacteriaceae bacterium
CTGGGAACAAGTGGACATCGCCAGATCGGCGATAAAGCACTGCCCGCGAAATCCGTCCGGCGGCGCGCCGAACCCCGCCGCGCCGGCGTCATGGGTCCAGGCCAGCTCCCGCCCAAACCGCTCCGCCGCCTCCGGTCTCGGAGCAACGGTCGCCACCCGCCTTAGGGTAATGGAGTCGGAAGTCTGATCAACGACCTCCACAATGCTGGCTCCTCCCGGCACCTTCAACCAAGCCAACCCCGCCGCCTCCGCCGCAAACAACCCCACCGGCGCATTAGAGCGGCGCTTAACAAACAGGTCCATTGGTCAACCTTACCCGCGAGGAGGTTTGCCCGGGCGGCTCTACGATTTATTACTGCTGTCGACGGTGCGGTCAGTGTCTCGCTGGGTGGGACACCGGCTAGGATTGTCGGTGTATAACGCCTTGAGGATGGAGGAGAGATGTGGGATTTGGCGCCGATGATTGGGGTGCTTTTGGCGACGGGGTTGGGGTTGTTGGTTGGGTGTGAAAGGGAGTTCTTTGGCAAGGCGGCGGGGATTCGGACTAATACGCTGGTGGCGATGGGGGCGGCGTTGTTTACGGCGATTTCTAAGTTTGGGTTTCTTGCGGGTCTAGACGGCACCTTGGCCCATGTTGATGTGTCGCGGGTGGCGGCTGGGATTGTCACCGGGATTGGGTTCTTGGGGGCGGGGTTGATCTTTGTGCGCCACGATGCGGTGAAGGGGCTGACGACGGCGGCGGGGATCTGGTTTGTGGCCGCCGTGGGGATGGCCGCAGGGGTGGGATTGTTTGGGGTGGCGATGGTTGCGACCGCGACCTATCTAGTTGTCATGATCGGGGTCCGACCGTTGGAACGATATCTGCCACGTTCTAGATCACAATCCGGACCAGACGAAGAAGAGTCCGAGACCAAGCGGTCAACTTCCTAACGCGACGCCAAACCGGCGTCTAGATCGTCTTGCGGTTGAAGACCAGGATCGAGCCGATGACTGCCGCCAGGGTGATTCCAGCGGTTACCAAGACAGCGGGGATGAAATCGGATGGCAACCCTTGACCGGTCAGCAGGGCGTACGGACCGCCCGCTAGCGAGATCGGGTTGAATCTTCCGGTTTGGGGAATGATCGAGACCACAAGCGGCACGATGATGCCGCCGACAACCGAGGTCAACAGGGCACCGGTCGTGGAGCCAAGCCAGACCCCACCGAGCCCAATCAAGGCAATTAAGTAGACTCCCCAAAGCCATATCGCACCGAAAGCGAGCAGAGCGTGGGGCAAGGTGATGGGATCCCAGAAGTAGACGGTATAACCCCAGGTCACACCAAGACAGACAAGGTATGAACCGGTCCAGACCGCTATCGCCACGGTGAGCTTAGCCAGAATGATTGAGGCGCGGGGGACCCCCTTGGTCAGGATATTGACCAAGGTTCCCCGGGAGAACTCGTTAGCGATCAAGCCCATGAAGACGATGATCAGAGCGATCGTACCCAACTGAACGGTGTTGGAGAAGAACTGGGCCCAGGAATCCAAAGCCATAGGCTCAGGCACCTCAAAGACAATGCCACCGCTTGAGCCGATGCCTTCCAGCAAGGCGGGGGTGAACTTCGCGGCCATGGGGTTCATCAGGCCAATGATGACAAAGACCGCTAGCATGATCCAGAGCCGATAGGTGCGCAGGATCTCCAGCCACTCTTTGTGGCAAAGGGATAGATAGGCTTTCACTGCACCGCCTCCAGGAATAGGCTTTCGATGCTTGGAGCCAGCGATTCGAAACGCAAGGGTACGAGGTCGTGGTCGGCGAGGGTCCGCAAGATGGCGCGTTCCTCGTCCTTGTCACCTGGGCGCAAGGTCACCTCCGTGCCGACTTTGGTTTCAACTAGGGTCGGCATCAGTTCGGCGAAGCTGGTGGCCGAATCGGGGTCAGCGAATTCGAGGTGCCAGCCGGTAGCGCCGTGGCGAGCTTTCAGATCAGCCAGGCTACCCTCCATAACAATCTTGCCCTGGTGAATCAGCGCCGTGCGGTCACAGATCCGTTCGACATCGGACAAGATGTGGGTGGAGAAGACCACCGTGGTCTCGCCGCGAATCTCGGTCAGGATATTGAGGACGTCTTTACGCCCGAGCGGGTCGAGAGCGGAGGTGGGCTCATCACAGATCAGGATCGGCGGCTGGTTGACGAGCGCCTGGGCCACGCCAAGACGCTGTTTCATACCGCGCGAGTAGCCCCCAATCTTCTTCTTGGTCTTTGCTAGGCCAACCAACTCGAGCAGATCATTACTGCGGGTCTTGACCTGAGTTGGTGTCAGTCCGCTAACTTCGCCGCATAAGCGAAGATACTCCCGGGCGGTCATAAAGGGGTAGAACTGTGGCACATCTGGGAGGTAACCGACCCGGCGATTAGTCGGGGTCATCCCAAAACGGACCTTCTCGTCGCAGACCCAGACCGCCCCACTGTCGGGTTTCAGCAGGCCCAGGATCATCCGCATCGTGGTGGTCTTGCCAGCCCCGTTCTCACCGATGAAACCGAAGACACAATCCGCCGGGATCTCTAGCGAGATCTCATCGACCGCGCGGACTTTGTGAAACGTCTTCGTCAGGCTATCAATCCGAAGGACGGTCATTCGTCTTCCTCCTCCTCAGCTTCCCCGCGACCGAGGATGAAGTAGAGGATCGGGCCAATCGTTGAGACCAACAAGGCGATCAGGATCCACATTAAGCGCGTCCCGAAACGGTAATGCTTATGGGTGAGGATGTGGATCAAGGCCGCCACCATCAGCCCAAGTTGGAGGATGGCGAAAGGAATGAGGATCGGCAGGAGGTCGATGAGCTGGTCCATAATTGTCCATTCAGCTAAGCGTTTGGTGGTCGCGATTACGAACCCCACTTAATACCGCTCAGTCTACTGCAAAGAGGACCTGCCTCAGTGATTTCGGGCTTACTCAGAGCAGGCCCTTCTATCGTGATTCAGGTTGCCAGGACATGCTTGCAGGGGCCGCGAGTGCCGCGATGCTGGCCCCACCAGGGGCAAGTGCAGCGATCCGGGGGATCGTTAGTCGGATCTTCTTCGAAACCTCGGGCGGAGTAAGCCGGATCTTACCCCCATCGGATGGGGGAGTCCCCTCCCACTTCCGGCGGATACCGGATGGTCTTTCCCCCTGATATTGCAGCCATCTTGCCCTTACTAGCCGCAAGGCTCAGACCATTTCTCCTTGTCAGCTCAGGGTTGCCTTTCGCTAGCATAGAGCTATTCGAAGGAAAGAGGTCCGAGATGATTCAGCGAGTACGTACCTTCCTGCGGGGACTAGCGGTCGTACTGCTCACACTAGTGGCAGTCAAAAACCTGGTCTTCGCCTTGCCATTCCGCTGGTCGCGCCAGGTCGAGGTCGCCTACGAGATCACCTTTGATCCCTACTATGTTGCCTTGAGGCGGGTCGTGTCCTTCCTGCTTGGACTAGTGATGCTCTTCCTCGTACGGCGGTTGTGGAAGCGGGTCCGGATGGCCTGGGTGATCGAGGTCGGCGCTCTGACCACGATCTTGGTAATTCGACTACTGCGGTCTAGTCATTTCCGGATGCCGATCATTATCATCATTGAGGCGATCCTCCTAGTGATCCTGCTCGTGACTCACAATGACTACCACCGCAAGGCCGAACGGATTAGTTTCCAACGGGCTGGGCTGCTGGTCGGCGCCATCTTTGCGATCGTCTTGGGCAACTCCACCATTGGGATGTACATGATGCGCGGGCATTGGGAACAGGAATCGAAAGGCCTGCTCGGCGCTTTTGGCGACTCGCTAGTGATGCTGATCGGCTGGAGCCCGCCGGCGGTCCCGATCAACGCCTTGGGGGAGACCTACCTATTGTTCTTACGGATCGTCAGTTGGCTCTGCCTGGCGGCGGCGATCGCCTTGCTAGTTAAGCCAGCGGTGTTCAGCCCTAATATCACGGTCGCCGATCAGGCCCGGGTTCGGGAACTAGTTTTGAAGTACGGACAGAACCCCCTGGCTTATCTGGCCTTGGAACCCGACAAGAAATACTTCTTTAGTACGCGTTGTGAAGGTTTCTGCGCTTATACGATCGCCAATGAGGTCTTTGTGATCTGTGGCGATGTGGTCTGTGCCGACGAAGACGCTCCGATCCTGATCGACGAAATCCGGCAATACTGCCAGTGGAATGCCTACCGGATTCTGATGATCAACATTACTGATCGCTTCCGGGATGCCTATGAGCAAGCCGGTTTCAAGACCGTGAAGATGGGCGAAGACGCTTGCTTTGACTTGACCCAGTTCACCTTGTCCGGCCCCAAGATCCAGAAGGTACGAGCGGCGATCAACTTCGCTACCCGAGCCGGGATCACCGTCACAGAATACAAACCCCTAGAGTCGAGGGATGAGCAAGTCGAAGAACAGATATCCGATATCACAAAGGAATGGTTGAAGTCTAAGGGTGGCTACGAGATGCACTTCTCCGTTGGTTCGGTCAGCCTGAAGAACCCCCTCGATCGACGCTACTTCTATGCCGCCGATGAGGCAGGCCAGATCCTCGGCTACGTGGTTTTCGTGCCCTATAACGACGGTTACCTCGCCGATGTCACCCGGCGCCGCTCGACCGCCCCCCAAGGCGTCCTAGAGAAAACCGTCTGCGAAAGCTTCCTCAAGTTGAAGCAGGAGGGTGTCGGCTGGGCCAACCTCGGGCTCTCCCCGCTCTACAACCTCACCGAATCCAGCCAGGTCGAACCCCGGGGCAGTCGCTTCGCCGAAAAACTAATGAACTATGTCTACAACAACCTCAATGGCGTCTACGGCTTCAAGCAACTCCACCACGCCAAACGAAAGTTCAACCCCTCCGACTGGACCCCCCGCTTCCTGGCCTATCACCCCCGCTCCTTCGCCACCCAAACCGCCCTCGCCTTAGTCAAATCCCAAATGAAAACCCCCCTGACCAAGATCCTGCTCGCGCAACTACCATCCCGATCCAAGAAGGAGCTGGCCGTTCAGGCGAACTGAGCGACGAGAGCGGTGAGAAGCGGCGCGACTACCAGGGCGGGGAGTAGGTCGCCGACGGGGATTTGTTTGATGCCGGCGAGGCGGAAGCCGATGCCGAGGAGGAGGACGCCGCCGGTGACGGTCAGGGAATCGATGTAGCTGGCGGGGAGGAAATCGCCTAGCCAGACGCCGAGCAGGGTTAGGAGGCCCTGGTAGATGCCGAGGGGGATGATGGAGACCATGACGCCAATTCCGAGGCTGGCGGCGAAGGCGATGGCGGCGAAGCCATCCATGATGGCCTTGACGATCAGCAGTTGGGCGCCGTTGCCGAGACCATCGGCGATCGAACCGAGGATGGCCACCGGGCCGACGCAGAAGATTAGGGTGGCGGTGACCGCGCCCTCGGCGAAAGTCGATTCATCGGAGCGTTTCGCTAGCTTGGAGCGCAGCCAGTTCGCGCCGGTGTCGAGGCGTTCTTCGAGGCGTACGGCCGAACCGAGGATGCCACCGATCAGAAGCGCCCCGAGAACGATCAAGAGCCGGGCCCCCTCACCGACCTCGTCGGCGAAGGCGTGCGACATCCCGGAAGCGACGCTCAGCCCACCAATCACCAAGGAGACTAGACCGAGGACTTGGGTGACCAAGTCGCGGGTCCGCTTGGGAAACCGCTGGCCAACGGCGATGCCGAGGAGGGTCCCAAGGAGGATTGCTCCTAGGTTGATCAGGGTGCCAGCGCCGATAAACACCCCAATAGTCAATCACATTCCTTGTCTGATCGAACGGCAATGATTGGACGTGGACAGGTCAATTTCGAGGCTGGCGGAGTGTCAATTTGACATACTCGAACGTATGTTCGAAAATAGAGGTATGTCCTTGGTCCCAGTTGGCGTCGCCTCGCCATCCCGTGAGGCGACTGTGGCGCGCTTGCGGGCCCAGGTGGCGGCGATGGAAGCGCGGGGGCAGAGTGCGGTCTATCCAGTGCC
>JAIRKB010000008.1 GCA_031260385.1 Propionibacteriaceae bacterium
GTTGTCCAGGTTGAGATTTTGGGGTTTCGCGGGAGGGTGTGAGTTGGGCATTCCCAGACGGCGCCGCAGGTGCCAAGTGCGGGAACGGTTTTTCTGTGAAGGTGTAAGTTTTGCATTCCCGGACGGCGCTTCGCTTGTCCAGGCTACTGCTTCCCGCCGTCCGGGAATGCTCGGTCTGGATAACCGCCGTCCGGGAGAACTGCCTGGGGTGAGTATGACGACCGCAGGCGGTCGCGCGTGGTGACGGGCTAAACTGTTGTCGTGGGCAGAACTATCCTGATCATTGTTATCATCACTATCGCCATCGCGGTATATCTCATCATCCGGGGCGTGCAAAAGCTGAAACGATCCCCGCAAGCCCATCAGGTCTCCCCCGCTTCCGTCGTCGCCAAACGTACGGTCTTCGTCGGTAGCGGTTACGAATGGTGTATCACCTTCGAACTGCCCGACCACGAACAACTAGAGCTTGTCGTCTCCCACCGCATCTATGATCTTCTCCTCGTCGGTGACTACGGCTCCCTAGCCCGCCGGGACCTAACCTTCGTCGGCTTCCAACGCGAGTTGCTGCGCTAAACGACGTCGCCTTTTTTCCCGGTTTAGTTGGTCATCTTCTGCCCACCACACGCTAGGATGAAGGGGAAAGCAGTCTAGTCGGGGGGTTGCCTTGAGAGTCCTAATTGTTGAAGACGAAGCTGATTTGGCCCAAGGGTTGCGGCTGGGGTTTGAGGCTGAGGGTTGGGCGGTTGATGTGGCCGCTGACGGGGTTGAGGGGTTATGGCGCGCCCAGGAAAACCCCTACGACATCCTCGTCATTGACATCATGCTGCCGAAGTTGGGGGGCTATGAACTATGCCGAAGACTGCGCGCTGGTGATGACTGGACGCCCATCCTGTTCCTGACTGCCAAGGATGGCCTTTGGGATCAGGTCGAGGGTCTCGATCTGGGGGGAGATGACTATCTGGTGAAGCCGGCCCCTTTCGCCCTGCTGATGGCCCGGGTTCGCGCTTTGATCCGCCGGGGCGCGCCGCAACGGCCGGCGATTATCGAGGCGGGCGGGATCCAGTTCGACCCGGCCACCCGCCGGGCTTGGCGGGGTACGACCGCCCTCGAACTCACAGCCCGGGAACTCAGTGTCTTGGAATACCTAATGCGCCGAGCCGGTGAGTTGGTCACCAAACAGGAACTGCTCGCTGGCGTCTGGGATGAAGCGTTTGACGGCGATCCGAATATCGCCGAGGTTTACGTTCTGCGCTTACGCAACAAGATCGACCGACCGTTCAACGTTGGCAGTATCGAAACGGTCCGCGGCGCAGGATACCGGATGGCACGCCATGTCTAGGCAGGCCACCACCCCCTCCCCCGCTGTTACTCGCCGCAAGATCTTGCCATCGGTTCGCTTGCGGGCAGTTCTTTCCTCCGTGGTTTTGATTTTCCTAATCGGGATCGTCGGTTGGGGGCTGTTGTGGTCGTACGCTCCAGCGCAACTTTTTGCGGAGGCCCAAGAACGAGCCGAACAACAAGCCAACGGGGTCGCCGCTTGGCTGACCCACTATGACAATTACGGCCCGGACCAAGGTGGTGAGTTGGTGCTCGATGCCATCGTCGGGGTGGTCGGCTCCGATCTGATTCAGATCGTGGGCCCCGATGGACAGGTGTTGGTGGCGAGTGCCAATGCCCAAGGGCTCCCCGCCTTGGACGCCCATCCCGGTGAGCGGCTCACCTTACCGAACGGCTCCGGGTTCGCGGTGTTCTCCATGACGATTCACTCGACTGGCCCCCTGAACGGCGCTTGGGTGGTGGCGGGACATGCCCTTACCGACGTCGACGCGACCTGCGACCTTATCATCCGTATTTACTGGTTTGGTTTGCCGATCTTGCTGCTAGTCGTCGGGGTGTTGACCTGGGCCTTGGTTGGGTTGGCGATCTCACCGGTGCGCGCGATGTCCCGCGAGGCAGCGGCGATCTCTTCCGCTACCCGGCACACGCGGATCGGTGACCCGGGGGGACGGGACGAAATTGCCGAACTAGCGGCAACCCTCAACTCGATGCTCGCCCGCTTGGAGCGCTCCCAGTCTACTCAGCGACGCTTTGTCGCCGATGCCGCCCACGAGTTGCGTTCCCCGCTGTCGGGGATTCGGCAATACGCTGAGGTCGCCTTAGCCCACGGAACAGCCACCTCGGTAGAGGAGATTGCGGAGACCACCCTGCGGGGTATCATCAGGATTCAGCGCTTGGTTGATGATCTACTAGTCCTATCCCGGGCTGATGAGCACAATCTCGCGGAACTGTTGCGCGACTGGGTGGTCATTGACCTAGACGATATCGTCGCCGACGAAGCTCTGCGGGCGCAAGTGGAAGTCTTGCCGAGGCGCCAAAAACCAGTCACGATCGACACCACTGCCGTCGGCGCCGCCCGCATCACCGGCAACCCCGACCTGGTTCGTCTGGTAATGCGCAACCTGATCGACAACGCTAAACGTCACGCCAACTCGGTCGTCGCCATAACAGTCGCCGAGTCGGGCCAGTTGGCGATCACCGAGGTTGAGGATGATGGGGCGGGTATTGCGCCCGAGGATCGCCGACGAGTTTTTGAACGATTCGTACGTCTTGACGAGGCGCGATCCCGGGACACTGGTGGCAGTGGTCTCGGCCTCTCGCTCGTCAAGGAGATCGTCCAAACCCACGGCGGTACGATCGAAATCTTGGACTCCCCGCGCGGCGGTGCCCGCCTGCGTGTCGCCTGGCCGCGGAGCGATTAGCGGTGCCTAGTGGCGCTGAATTTTTCCGTCAGGTTCGTTCAGCAGAAGTTCAGGTCTCGTCTGCCAAACTGGTATCGCACGAAACCCAAATGGTCAACTAGTGGCTCACATAGATGGCTGGGGGATCGGTGGACCTGCCACCGGACGAGGCAATAACGGGGAGTGTTGTTCGCTCAAGCCCTGAGTGACCAACACTAATCTCAACGGTGGCCTCACCGCAGCGGCTGGCTAACTGGTGGGCATCACAGTGGCAACCACCCACAAGCCAGGTAGTCAGATCGCTGAGATAAGTGCTCGCCCCCGCCAAGGGGCGAGCACTTTCCACCGGTCAGGGGGACCGGCACAAACTACCCAGCACCGGTCAGGGGGACCGGCACAAACCACCCAGCACCGATTAGTGGTGACCGGAAACGATAACCCGGATCATCTTCAGATTGATCCCCAGAAAGCGAACAAACTGGTAGGCCAAATTGCGCCGTTGGCGTAGGGTCTTGGCCGTCGGCAGCGGCGCGATATCGATAGCCGGATCAAACTGTGGTTTTAGAACATGCATGGCAACTCCTTTCTTTGCTTTCGGGTGATCATTCGGGAATGATCCACCAGAACGGACGAGCCTTAGCTTTATAGATGAATAGGTGATGAAGAACATGCTTCATCCAGTGGCCGGCTAGACCGATCTCGCCGGAGGTGCCCCGCAGGTCACGCCCCGAAACCGGATAGGCTTTGAAGTCGGGCACGACTGGGTGCATCGTCATCGAAGCGGCCGATCCACCCGTGAAGCTCATCCCAGCCGAAGCGATACAGGCCGCTCCCATCTTGGTCATCGAGGCTTCGTGAGCCGGCTTGGCTTTGCCGTTGATGCGATCAACCACCGTTAGTACGACGGACTTAGCGATAATGCCGGAGGGCATCCCCGTCCTGGGTGGGGCGGGGGTGATAACCGTACCTCTCGGTGTAACGCGAGGCTGCGAAATCTGATGGGGCGGCGCGAATGCAATCCCGGCGGCAAAGATATTGTCGTAGAGCGGGGTCTGGTAGGTCTTCGGCCAATCATCGGCTGACCACTGCTCATAAGCACCAGCCTGGTAGTTGGCATCAACCTTCATGAACCCAGCTGGGTTGTTCATAGTCTCGGTAATATCGTTACCCTCGCGGTCATAGACGGCCATTCCAGCGCCCCTAAAAGGCGGGAGCAGCATCGCGAAGTCAAAATCAACCTCCCGAACGATGCCATCGAGTTGCTCGTAGTGGATCACCCCCGGCACGATCTCCGTACAGTGAGCACCAGTGATTGCGCGAACATTCCGTTCCCGGAATAACGACTCGGTCCACAACTTGGAAGTGGTCTGGAAACCCTGCTGAGCGAAGGTTAAACCACCAACCCCGAAGTCTCCAAGCTCCGCCTCATTGGTCAGATAGATCAACTCAGCTTTATCGCGAACCCCCGCCTCACGCATCACGTGATCAAGGTTGAAGGTATATTCGAAGGCGGCACCCTCGCAGGTGCAGGTTCCGTGACCAGTGCCAACCACAAAGCGCAGTTCCTCACCGGCTTTCAGCCTCTCGATCGCCTTTTCGAGTTGCTCAGCCGCCTCAACAGCGTGCGGAGCCGTACAAACGGAGACCGTGTAACCGGATGGGCCGAGCCCTTCGGTCGCCTCAAAGTTCAGTTTCGGCCCGGTGCAGTTGATCAAATAGTCGTATTCGATCTGGCTTTCCTTGCCT
Source organism: Propionibacteriaceae bacterium (assembly GCA_031260385.1). Taxonomy (GTDB): domain Bacteria; phylum Actinomycetota; class Actinomycetes; order Propionibacteriales; family Propionibacteriaceae; genus WQYJ01. The sequence continues at coordinate 4,485 of JAIRKB010000008.1, forward strand.
TTCGTGCCAACCATCGTTGAGCGGATCGTCACGAAGCCCCGCTCGTGTTCGGCGTCACCCTCGGGGTGAATCGAGACCGCCATCGCCTGATGGAACTCGATCCGCTTGCGGCGGTAGAGCGGTTCCAAGGGGAAGGTGACCTTTTCGACCGCCATCTTGCCGACGCCAACCCAGATATTGGACGGCACCCAGTTCCAGTTTGCGCTAGGCGAGACGACAACGACTTCGTGCTTGCGCCCAAGTAGGCGCCGAGCGTGCATGGCCGCCGTGTGACCGGCGATCCCCGCTCCTAGTATCAATACTGTTGCCATAGACAGGCTCCAATGCAATAGTGAACATACCCCAAGTGGGGTCTTTTAAGAGTACGCGCCAGCCCTAGACCACACAATAGCGACCACTGGCTGGATCGGTTTGCATTGTCTTAGCTTCGGATGTATGAAGCACACGGATCTCAAGCCTATCACCAAAGCAACCACCCTCGCTGGCTTTGGACATTTTTTGGCTCTGACAAGGCAGCATGATAAGGTTTTTCTTAGTTAAGCACGCGCCGGGAGGTCGCGGTGAGGCTAGAGAAAAGTCATTGCAATCGACGATTTCTTTACTGAGGGATACCGAAGCACTCGCGGCTGAGTGTCTTCACCTTATCGAGCCTTGGGAGCTGACATGGACCTAACCTTACTTCTCTACTTCGTACCGGTCGCCGGACTGATCAGCATCATCATGGCGGTGATTATCGCCGTCCAGGTGCTGCGTCAAGGGGCTGGCGATGAGCAAATGAGGGAGATTGCCGACGCGATTCAGGAAGGGGCGATGGCCTACCTCGCTCGCCAATATCGTACGATCGCAGTCGTAGCAGCCATCCTGGCGGTGATCATCGGTTTCGCCTTGGAATGGGGGGTAGCCGTCAGCTTCATTATCGGCGCTCTCGCCTCAACGGCGGCGGGATTCCTCGGTATGAACGTCTCGGTCCGGGCTAATGTCCGGACCGCTTTTGCTGCTCAGACCTCCCTGGCAAAAGCCCTTAATGTCGCTTTCCGCGGTGGAGCGGTGACCGGGCTAGCGGTCGTCGGGCTGTC
>JAIRKB010000015.1 GCA_031260385.1 Propionibacteriaceae bacterium
CTGGGACACCAGAACCGACCCCATGTCCCAGTTCTGCGCCACCAAAACCGTCCCCCTGTTCCAGGTCCCCGTGGCTCACCAGATCCTCGCCGACTGCGGCCTCCACCACGGCGGCGACCTCGGCTTCGTCGGCGGTGGTTGCGCCACCACGCGTACGCAACAGTGGGTTGAGGACGTCGTTTAGGGACTCGCCGATTAGGGTGACCCCGACGACGATCAAGACGATTGCTAGGCCGGGGAACATCGCGGTCCACCAGATGCCGTTGACAATATCGGAGCGGGCCTTGTTGAGGTCGTACCCCCACTCAGCGGCCGAGTTTGGCTCGATCCCGAAGCCGAGGAAGCCTAGCCCGGCAAGGGTCAGGATCGACTCAGCGGCGTTGAGGGTCATGATCACCGGGATGGTCTGGGAGACATTGGGCAGAATGTGGCCGAACATGATCCGCCCTGGGCGGGCTCCGGCGACCCGCGCGGCATCGACGTACGGTTCGACCTTGGCGGCCATCGTGGCGTTGCGTGTCACCCGGAAATACTGGGGCACGAAGATAACGGTGATGGCGATTGCTGCCGAGAGGATGCCAGCGAAAGCCCCTGAGCGGCCTTGGGCGACCACAATCGAGACGATGATCGCCATCAGCAGGGAGGGGAAGGCGTAGAGGGCGTCCATGATCAGAACCAGAATCCGGTCGAGGATCCCCGAGATATATCCCGAGACGAGACCGAGAGCAACCCCGATTACGATAGCGATCGCCACCGCCAGCAGGATCACTTCTATGGCTGTACGAGTGCCCCAGATGATCCGAGATAGGACATCAAAACCGCCAACCGTCGTACCCAACAAATGCTTAGCGGACATCGGTTGTTGAGCCTGGTGAATTTCTGCGAAACCATAGGGGGCGATCCACGGCGCAAACAAGGCGACGACGATGAAGATCGCCACAATCACGATCCCAGTCAACAACATCACCCGCTGCAAACCGTGGGTTGTCTTAATCAGAGCGAGACCGGGGATACGCATTAGTACCTCACTCTCGGATCGACTAAGGCGTTGATCGCGTCGATAATGAAGGAGGCGACGGCGATGATCACGGCGATCGCAGTGACAATCCCTTGAACGGCAACGAAGTCGCGTTTGAGCAGATATTGGCTCAGCCAATAACCGAGGCCTTGCCATTCAAAGGTCGTTTCGGTGAGGATCGCTCCGCCGAGTAGCAAGGCGATCTCCATACCCATCACGGTCACTACCGGGATCAGGGCATTGCGGAAGGCATGCTGGCTGACGACCTTGGGTTCGGCGACCCCGCGCGCGCGGGCGGCGGTGACATAGTCGGTCCGCATCGTCTGGAGCAGGTTAATCCGGATCAGGCGGATGAAAATCCCGGCGGTCAGTAGGCCGAGGGCAATCCCCGGCAGGACGGCGTGTTTGAGGACATCAACGATGATATTGATATTGCCGGTCTGGAAGGCGTTGATCAGGTAAATGTGGGTGTTAACGGGCACCTTCTCCAAGGTGACCTGGACCAGTGGCGAAGCCCGCCCTGAGATCGGCAGCCATTTCAGCCAGACCGAAAAGACGAGTTTTAGCAGTAAAGCGACGAAGAAAACTGGGGCGGCATAGAACAAAACCGCGAAAGAGCGGATGGCAACATCGGCACCCTGGTTATACTTTCGAGCCGCCAGACGACCGAGCGGGATCCCCACCGCGAAAGCGACGAGCAGGCCCCAGAAGGCTAGTTCGAGGGTGGCCGGCCCGTAGGAGACGATTATGTCTGAGACCGCTCGGTTGTCCATCGTCCGCCCGAAATCGCCGTGCAGGATCCCGACTAGGAAACGACCGTACTGGGTCAAGATCGGGTCGTTAAACCCCGCCGCCTGTTTGCGCGCATCAATCTCCTCGGCTGAGAGCCGTCCACCCATGGACGACGAGATCGGATCGCCGATCACCCGCATGAAGATAAAGACCACGGTCACTAGGATGAATACGGTTGGGATGATCAGAACTAGGCGCAGCAAAAGGTATTTCGCCAGCGCCTGGCGCGAACTGGTCGCCTTGGCCATTCAATACTCCTAGCCCGTTTTCCACGGCAAATAATACACCCCACGACCAGTGGCCGTGGGGTGTACTACTATTGCGGCTTAATTAGCTCTTGGCAATGGTGTTGAAGTGGAGGTTCTCGTCCACACCGAGCTGAATCCCAGTGATATTGGTGCGCGAGAAAGCCCACTGCGAGCCCTGCAACAGGGGTAGGGTCGGCAGGTATTGCGCCAGAATATCCTGGATATCACCCAACAGAGCAGCGCGAGCGGCCGGATCGGCTTCGGTGTTCTGAGCGGTGAGCAGGGTGTTCACTTCGGCATTGCTGAAGTGGTTGTTGAAGAACCCGCCGTTACGGAAGAACGGCGACAGGTAGTTGTCACCATCCGGGTAATCCGGGAACCAGCCGAGCTGGAAGACCTGATAACCGTCACGGTTGTACTCCTTGGTGTAAGCACCCCACTCGGCGGACTGAAGCTCAACGGTGAACAAACCGGTGTCCTCAAGCTGCTTCTTGATTAGGCCATACTCCTCGGCAGAGCTAGAACCGTAGTGTTCGATGCTGTACTGCAGGGGCAGAGTGACTGGGGTCTCAACGCCAGCGTCCGCCAGGTAAGCCGTAGCCTTTTCCAGATCGGGAGCATCGCCGTAGAGGTCGCAGACGGCCTGGTTGGCGCCAGCGAAGGAATCCGGGACGTACGAGCACAACGGCAGATACTGACCCTTGTAGACCTGCTCTGACAGAGCGTTGCGGTCGATCGAGGCGGCAACCGCCTGACGGATGGCCAACTTCTGCGCAACAGTCTCACCAGGCATGATGTCGAAGTTGAAGACGATGTAACGGATCTCGCCACCGGGAGCGTCCCAAACCTTGACGTTCTTGTTCGCCTGCAGCGACTCAATATCGGTCGGGGTTAGCGAGCGATAAGCGACATCGATATCACCATTGGTGATCGACAGCATCAGGTTGGTGGCGTCGGTGAAGGTCTTCATCGTCACACCGTCGTTGGCCGGCTTCGGCTGAGCGCCAATGTAGTCGGCGTAAGGCGTGAACTCGGCAACCTCATTCTTGGCGTACGAGGTGATCGTGTAGGGGCCCGAGAAGGCATTGGCAGCGATGATATCTTCGTCAGAAATCAGGGCGTCCGCCGGGAAGACTTCCTCATCAACGATCGGGCCGGCGGAGGTCGCCAGGATCTGGAGGAAGGTCTGGTCGTTCTCGGCAACCAGGTTGAACCGGACGGTCAGTTCGTCAACGACGTCAACCGAGTCGAGGTTATCGAGCAGGTCAACCGGGCCATTGGGGTCCGAGATGGCGACCATACGGTCGTAGGTGAACTTGACGTCCGAAGCGGTCAGGTCGTGGCCGTTAGCGAACTTCAGGCCTTCCCTAATCTTGCACTCAAAGACGGTGGGCTCGACGTATTCGCAAACCTCGGCGGCGTCTGGCTGCGGGGTATCAAACCCAGGCACGAAACCGTAGAGGAAGGAATAGACCTGGATTTCAACGGTCAGCGAGCCATGGTCAAAGGCGCCGGCGGGATCCAAGGCCACAATCTTGTCAGAGGTGCCAACAACGATCATTTTCGATTCTTCTGTCTTCGCGCACCCAGCGAGCGACAGGGCTGCGGTCACGGCGACCGCTAGAAAGCCGATGGCAGTCTTCTTGAAGGCCATTTTTTCTCCTATTCTTCTCCCCTGGTAGGGGGATCGATTCCCCGTATGGCACGGCCACTTCGGCGTGGTCCACACGTTAAGCACCAGATCTTACATCGCGAGATAACGCGGTAGGTTTCAATCAGCCTTCCGGCGACAAATTGCAAAGGAATTGTTACATAACCGTTATTGGCTCGTTACCCAAGCGACCTATCGCCATAGGCTAATGTGGGCAAGGACCCCTTTGAGGGTTGAAAACTGCAAGGGAGGATCACCATGAGGAAGACCATCACTCGGCACCTGATCGCCGCCGTCGCTTTCGCCCTCGTCTTCGGCCAGGGGCTGCTGGGGGCGCCGAATGTCCAAGCGGTTCCGTCAATCCTCGGCCCGATTTCGATTGGGTCAAATCCCGCCGACGAGGATACCAGGTCCGACGATGTCGCCGCCCAAGTCTCCGACGTCATCTTCGCCCAAATGTGGATCACCGCGGGGGTTCAGACCGGTCGTCAAATCGTCTGGGAGTGGTTCTGCGGTGAGCAATCCTTGTGGTCCGGACCAGGCTCAGCCATCGACTTCCCAACTGTCTTAGTCTCCAGTCGCATGGCAGCCCGCGAAGCCTTCGTCGGTTGCGCCGTGACCGTCGTCGCTTCACTCACCATCGATGGCCAGACCTATACCGAACGCTCGAACGAACTTCGGATCCGGCCCTTACAGGTGACCACCGGCAGTCACTTCGACTACCCGGGGAAGCCAACCTGGAAGCTGATAACTGGCTATGACGCCTCGTCGGTCAGCGAAGGTGCCGTGGTTTTCACCAACCTTGGGACCCAGACGATCAGGGAGCTGACCTGCCAGATAACTGACCTCAGCGGTGGGCCAGTTGGTCTCGAAATCGTCCAACAGCCGAAGCTGCCTCTGGGTCCGTCGATGAGCACGGCAGTGGTGGTGAGGCCCCGGGCTGGTTTGCAGAACGCCACCTGGTCGATCATTAGCTGCCAGGACGAGGCCGGTGAAACCTATAGTGCCCGTTCGACCGTCACCGTCTCCGATCCGTACATTGGCGCTCGCCTGATTGACGCCACGGTCGGTGAGAGCGCCCTCCTCGAGGTCGAGGTCTTCCCCGCCGGCGCCCCCCTAACCTACCGCTGGGACTGCGAGCAACCGGACGGTACGTTCCGCCCTGCCCCCAACGGCGCCGGTGTCGAGTTCTACGCCGTGACGGAGGCGGATGTCGGCTGCAACCTCACCGTTGAGGTGTCAACCACTGAGGGACCCGGCTACCCGCGCATGGTGGGTCGATCCAACTCGGTCTTGGTCCAGCCGCTCGGTGCCGAGTCGCAACTCAAGACCGAGCCCATCCGTCGCCTCATGCTTGGGTATGGTAGTGAGGATCTGGAGTACGCCACCCAGTGGGTTAACTTCATCAACCATGGCTCAGTGACCGTGACTGATCTGGTCGCCAAGTGCGAACCCGGGTCCCGCGAGGGTTTCACCCTCTATCGCTTGGAGGATGTCGACTGTCAGGTGACAGCCCCGGCCCAACTCGCTCGCGGTGATTCGGCTTCAATCAGGTTCACACCACGAATAGGTTTGGGTCCCGGCGAGTACTCCTTCAAGGGGTCGCTGAGCTATCTGGTCGGTGACCTGGCGCACACGATCACCATCCCCCTAGACTTCGAAGTCATCACCCCCCTCGAGAGCTTCACTGCAGAGCTGCCAGGGGTCCCTGGCCAAGACGACGACGGGAAGGTTGACGATGTTGACGATGTCGATGATGTTGACGAGCCGTCGGGACTCCCCATCTGGGCGGTGGCGGCGCTCGTCGGCGGCACCCTAGTGCTCCTCGGCGGCCTGATTGGGGTCATCATCGCCGTACGCAAACGTCAGGCGCGCCCTTAGCGGCGGTAACGGCCGAGGAACTCGGTGGCGAAGGCGTCAAACTCGCCAGCGGTGATAGCCGCCCGAATGCGGTCGACTAGACGAATGTGGAAGCGCTCGTTGTGGATCGTCATCAGCGTGTAAAGCAGTAGCTCCTTGGACCGGGCGAGGTGGTGAAGGTAAGCCCGAGTGTGATTGAGACAGGTGTAGCAGTCACAGTCCTCCTCCAACGGTGTGAAAGACCGCTTCGACGGCAAGGTGTCTACGTTATACCAGCCGTTGGCGGTGTAAGCGCGACCATTGCGGGCCGTACGAGAGGGGTTAACACAGTCAAAGGTGTCGGCCCCCGCTTCGATTGCCGCAAACAAATCCTCCGGTTCGGAGATGCCGAGCAGGTGTCGCGGCTTGTCCACCGGCAGTTCCTCATTGACCCAACGACAGATCGTACCGAGGTTCTCTTTCTCAAGGGCCCCCCCGATTCCGAAACCATCAAAAGCTTGGCCATCGACCTCGGCGTTCGCCAGATCCCGGGCCGCCTTCCGCCGCAGATCCTCATACTGGGCCCCCTGCACCACCCCAAATAAGGCTTGGTACGGCTTGTACGCCCGCTCCTCGGTCAGCCGCCGATGCTCCGCCAGGCAGCGCTCCGCCCAAGCGTACGTCCGCTCCAGCGACCGCTCCTGATAAGCACGCGTATTCATTAAGGTCGTACACTCATCAAACGCAAACATAATGTCCGCCCCCAATTGATGCTGGATCTGCATCGAAACCTCCGGCGTAAACCGATGTTTCGACCCATCCCGATAAGACCGAAAATTCACCCCATCATCATCAACCAGCGCCAACCGATCTTTCCCCTTAGCGATCACGTCATCAGCCGCCAAATCCGCCGTCGACATCGCCAAAACCTTCTTAAACCCCGCCCCCGGCCTACGCACCGGAAAGCCGCCCGAGGCCGGCCCCGTCGGCCCCGACCCCCCCAGACACCGGCCCGCCCG
>JAIRKB010000021.1 GCA_031260385.1 Propionibacteriaceae bacterium
CTTTCTACGGGTGGCGAGTGGCTACCTCGTCGTACCCTCATCGATGGTCGGACTAGCGAAACTGCTCGCCCGCCGCTGCTATCTCCCCGAACTGACCGAACGCCAGATCGAAGTCCTCAACGCCCGAGCGCGTGGCGAAGGCTGGAAGCTCCTAGCCCGACGGCTAAACATCTCCGAAAAAACCGCCCAAGGACATCTCGAAGCCGTCATGGTCAAAATGGTCCTCCACCTTCAACACGCCGGCCTCGACCCCTACGCCTCCCCCGCCGATGTCGAGCGCGCCCTCGGCCTAGCCCCCGGCGACCTCGACGACCACCGATGATCACGCGCGACATTGTGACGGTGACAGTAGAAAACCTGGGGACGAAAACCTGGGGACGGTCCTGATGTCTGGGCTTGTCAATAGGCGTGTCAAAGCGGCTGGTAAAGCGAAACGCTAGACGACAACGAGGAACACCGGAACCGTCCCCATGTTCCAAGATGGATAGGGGTCACCCTGATAGATTATTGTGATAGAGTTGGGTTAGTCGAACGTATGTTCGGGGTTGTGAATACATAGCTGACTGTTATTGGGAGGGGTTGTGATCGAGTTCCAACGAGTCTCAAAGACTTACCCAGGGGGTTTCGAAGCAGTTCGAGAGTTCTCCCTTGTCATTCCGGATCGCAGCATCTTCGTTCTAGTCGGCTCATCTGGTTCGGGTAAGACAACCCTGTTGCGGATGGTTAATCGGATGATCGAACCGACCTCGGGTCGAGTGCTGATTGATGACGAGGATGTTCGCGATCAGGACCCAGTCCAACTAAGGCGTTCAATCGGTTATGTCTTGCAAGATGGCGGTCTAATGCCGCATCGCAACGTGCTCGACAATGTCGTGGCGGTCCCAATCCTTAATGGCGTATCGCGCTTGGTTGCTCATGGGTCAGCGAAGAAACTGCTAGAGCAGGTGGGGCTCACTCCTGACCTTGGCCACCGTTACCCCGCCCAATTGTCGGGTGGTCAGCGCCAACGGGTGGGGGTCGCGCGCGCCCTTGCCGCTAACCCCACCATTCTGCTGATGGATGAGCCTTTCGGGGCCGTCGATCCGATCGTCCGCCGTGAGCTCCAGGATGAGCTAAAGGCCCTCCAAGCGGAGCTCGGCAAAACGATCGTTTTCGTGACCCATGATGTCGATGAGGCAGTCCGCTTAGCTGACTATATGGCGGTGTTGGCCGAACATGCGATCATTGCCCAGGTTGGTTCCCCGCAGAGTATTCTGGCCCAACCAGCGGACGACTTCGTCCGCGATTTTGTGGGAACCGACTCCCAAAGAGTCCTCACAGTGCGCCAAGTTGGTGGACGTGACCTCGCTATCGACGCGACTGGTCGACCAGTGGGAGTGCTGTCATGAAGTGGCTCTCCCAAAACTGGGAGCACGTGATTGGCTTGATGGTTAATCACTTGCTGTTAGCCATCCCGGCAATCGTGATGAGTGTCATTATTGCAGTGCCACTTGGTCGTTTGGCGCAACAAAAACCCTGGCTAGGCAAACCGCTGCTTAGCTTCGCTACCTTGATGTACGCTGTGCCCTCCCTACCGCTGTTGGTGATCATCCCTAGTGTCCTGGGTCTGCCATTACGATCATCAGCGACGATGATCGTCGCTTTGACCCTCTACGGTGTCGCCCTGATGGTGCGTACCGCCGCAGACGGATTCGCTAGCATCGACCAAGGCACCCATGAAGCCGCTATTGCCATCGGGCACTCGCGGCGTAGCCTATTTTGGAAGGTCAATCTGCCGCTGGCTATTCCCGTATTAGCCTCCGGGGTGAGGGTGGTGGTGGTCTCCACGATTGCCCTTGTCACCATTGGGGCTCTCCTCGGTCAATCGAGCCTGGGCACCCTGTTGACCGATGGGTTCCAGCGAGGAATCGTCGCCGAGGTGCTGACCGGAGTCGTCCTAACAATCGTTTTGGCAGTCCTGCTTGACCTGCTAGTGGTTCTGGCCAAGAACCTCCTGGCACCTTGGGTGCGCTCGGGTCGAGCGGCGGTGTGACGATGGATTACCTACTAGCCGCCTTCGCCTGGTTGGCTGACTCGAGTCACTGGACTGGAAGATCCGGGATTCCCAATCGGCTACTACAACACCTGGCAGTGACCTCGGTTGTGGTCTCGATCGCGGCGGTGATCGCCTTGCCGATCGGCATCCTGATTGGCCACACTCACCGTGGTTCGGGTGTGGTCGGGGCGATAGTCGGCGCTGCTCGCTCTATCCCCACATTGGGACTACTCACCCTATTTGGCTTAGGCCTTGGTATCGGCCTTCGAGCCCCAATCTTGGCCCTAGTCGTGCTGGCAATGCCATCACTGCTAGCCGGTGCGTACGCCGGAATCGAGACCGTGAAACCCGAGGTGACCGATGCGGCCCGAGCGATCGGCCTGAGCGAATGGCAAATCGTTTCCCGGGTGGAGATCCCACTGAGCGCTCCGGTGATCATTGGTGGAATTCGGTCTGCGACCCTTCAAGTCGTCTCAACCGCCACCTTGGCGGCCTACATCGCCGACGCCGGGCTAGGCCGGTTCCTGTTTACCGGATTGAAGACCCGTGACTATGCCCAGATGGTTGGCGGGGCGATCATGGTGATCACCTTAGCCTTGATTCTTGAACTGATATTGGCCGGGATACAGCGTCTGGCTAGGCGAATCTCTCATCCTCAACTTTTAACCACGACAATGAAAAGGAACTAATGATGCTAAAAAAGTTATCTATCGTAATGAGCGTAATCGTGCTGGCGGGGGTGTCCGCACTCACCGGATGTACGAGCAACCCTGACCCATCGAAACCGACGATCGTGATTGGTTCCCAAGGTTACTATTCTTCTGAGATTATCGCTGAGATCTACGCCCAGGCTCTGGAGAAAGCGGGCTATGCGGTCGACCGCCAGTTTAGGATCGGGCCTCGCGAGGTCTATCTGCCAGAGATTGAAGCTGGCCGTATCGACTTATTCCCCGAATACAGCGGGCCATTACTCCAATATTGGCAACCTGGCACGACGGCTCGTCTCGGTGATGACGTCTATGCCCAACTCCAGCAAGCTACTCCCCCAGGGCTGCGCGTGCTCGATCAATCCGCTGCAACCGATCAGGACTCGTATGTCGTCACCCAGGCTTTCGCTAATCAATGGGGCTTGGTTGCGGTTTCTGATTTGGCCAAGGTCACTACCCCCCTAATCCTTGGCGCCAGCTCTAATGCTCTTGATCGGCCGAACGGCCCCAATGGGTTGTTGAGTGTCTATGGAATCGAGGTTGGTTTCACACCGATTGAGGATTCTGGTGGCCCCTTAACTGTCAAAGCCCTCAAGGACGGCGACATTCAGTTGGCGATCATCTACACGGCCAACCCCTCAATCACTGCCAATAATCTCATCACTCTGGAGGATAACAAGGGGTTATTCCTAGCCTCCCATATCGTGCCACTAGCGAGCGACAATGTCGACGAGCAGGCCGCGAGCATCATCAACGCGGTCAGCGCCGCGATGGGCCCAGGCGACCTGATTGGCATGAACGCCCGCAGTGTCAATGATCAACTACCAGCCCAAACCATTGCCCGGGATTGGCTTACCGAGAAAGGCCTTATCTGAGGCCTGGGGGCGTAGGAGGCTCGAACCGCTCGACGAGGGAGACGACTTCGGCGCGCAGCGCCCCTAGATCGCGGTCTCGAAGAGGCTGGGCATGAGGTTGATGTCGTCGACCTCCATGGTGACGGGTTTAACCCGATCATGTCCGCGGAGGAGCTTGTGACCTGGCGCGCTGGCGCCCCATCGCCCGACCCGCTCACCGCCGACTACCAACGCCGCTTACTCGCCGCCGATTACCTGGTGTTGGCCTTCCCCATCTAGTGGGAAGCAATGCCCGCCCCGATGAAAGGCTTCATCGACAAGGTACTCGCGAAAGGCATCGCCTACCGTCCCAACAAAGGCCTACCGCCAATGCTGAACCAAACCAAGCTGCGCGGCGTATCCGTCATCACCGTCATGGCCACCCCCGGGCTGGCCTACCGCCTAGTCTTCGGCAATCCGATCACCAAGATCCTCTTCCGAGGCACCTTCACCAAGATCGGCGTCAAAAACCTCAAATGGTTCAACCACCCCGGCAGCGACCACCAAACCGACCAAGCCCGCCGCCAAGCCCTAACCACCATCCAACAAAGATTCGCCAAACTGACCTGAGCCATGGGGACACTTCTACTGGCGCAACAACGACCGTGACCCTCTTCTTCTGAGGCCGACTGCACCACCAGAAAGTGTCCCCGTGGTTCACCCTTCATGGTTCACCGTGGAGGTGACCCGCTTTGGGGGCTTCTCGGATAGTACTATATGTAGTACTATTAGCTAATGGACACGGTCACCGCAATCGAAGCCCGAATGAGGAAGAACCCAGCCGGAATCCGCTTCGCTGACCTCGCCCGGGTCTGTGAACACCATTTCGGTCAACCAACAAGCAGAGGCACCAGCCACCACGTTTACAGCACACCATGGCATGGTGACCCAAGAGTAAACATTCAAAACGATTCCGGAATGGCGAAGGCTTACCAAGTCCGACAGGTGCTTAAAGCCATCAACAGAATTCGAGCGATAGATGAAGAAAAGGACGAAGACAATGGTTAACCCTGATCACTACACCTACCGTGTTCACTGGAGCACCGAAGACGGTGAGTTCGTTGCCACCGTAGCCGAGTTTCCCTCCTTGTCCTGGCTTGATGACACCCCCACCACCGCGATGACCGGCATCGTGCAACTCGCCCATACCGTGGTGATGGAAATGGAGCAAGCTGGTGAAACGCCTCCTGAGCCGATCGCGACCAAGGACTACTCCGGCAAGTTCGTCGTCAGAATTCCACCAGAAACCCACCGCGAACTCGCCCTCGACGCCGCCGAACAAGGCGTCTCACTCAACGCCCTCGCCGCCTCTCGTCTTGTAGCCGCCTAGACGGTTCCGACGTTACCCCTGACCTATAATTAAGCTAGTCTGGCGGACAGTGGGTAAAGCAGAAATGGGGATGGGGATGAGACGATCCTTCGGGTTGGCAACTTGGGTTGCTGTGGTGATGGTTCTAGGAGTTACCCTGTCAAGCTGTGGTTACTCCCCCACGAAGGGCAGTATCACCAGTGCCACATTCTCAGACAACGGCCAAACTGCCTATGTTGCCTATTACTTGTACACCCCCGATAGTCGGGTGTATGTGGAGGCTGTTGACGTGGCGAATAACCGGAGTAACGCCCGCACCAAGGTTCCCGCCTCATTCTCTGAGACAGCCTGGGTTTACTCCCATGGCGAAAACGCCGTGATGCTTGTTCCCCGAGATAGAAACAAGGATGGTCTCACTCCCATTGATGTCTACCTCATTGCAGTAGACGGAAAACCCCACCTGGTGAGCGAAAACCAAATCCTCCAGACCTCCTCAAGTGATGCCTTTTTTTGGCATAACACCATCGTGTTTATTGGTGCCGATGCGGGGGGCAATCCACTGCTGATGTACATCGCAATACCCCAGTACGACATCATTTTCGTACCGCTCCTAGACAGGGAAGGATTTGCGGCTGGCATTAGTGATCTGGGTTTCTACACCTATCCCGACTCACATATGGCTGCGATCGTAGTCGGCTTGTACGACAACTCGACGGTTTATATCTCCCCATTTCTCGCCCGTGGTTCCATGCCATTATTCTGGGATTCGAGTTCCGATGGAGATAACGCCGAGCAAGCCTTCGCCCGGCAATACTACGGCGACCACAATCTGCTCCGCATTGTCGGGCAGAATGACAACTCGTCCCGCCTCGTCAAAGCCCCGATCGGCTCCAGCCGCAACGATGGAATCCCGGTCGTATCCCAGGTGCTTTACCGGGCTGTGTGTTTCAGCCAAGACGCGACGACCCAACTGGTCCTCGGTTATACCGGCCCCAATCCTAACCAGGCCTCGGTCACCGGATACCTCTACGACATCCCCAGTGAAACCCTGACCCAGCTCCCCATCCTTGATAACTTCGAGATTAGCAAGGTCGTCACCGTCATCGCTTCGACCGAAGATCACTTGGTTTTAGGCCTTGGATACTCGCGCACTGTGAACGACGCCTTGCTCATTTCCCTAGTCGACGGCACCAGTCTTAAGGCCTCCGCCATTCTCGACACCGCCGGTTCACCGCCCTGGCGTTGGAATAGTCCCACCACGATCATCCTAATCCTCGCCGCGCTCGTGGTCCTCATCGGATTCGCCAAATACCGGCGCCGGTCGCGCCTGCGTGGCCGCGAACCAGCCATTGGCGCCGAAGCCGCCACCACCGGTAGGCCCGCCTCCCACCCCGGTGCCGAGTACCCTTACGAATCACAAGACTAGACCGAATACTGGAGACTCAAGCCGGTGTTGTCTCAAGACGGACAACGGCCCACAACCTCGCGGCTAGTGGAGGGCAGGGTCTTTGTCACGGTGTTTCGTAGGCGGTAGTTCGGGCTTTGCGCCGTCGGAGGACTAGCCAGGCGATGGCGGCGAGGATGACGACGCCGATAATGGTGACCCAGAAGAACGGGTGCTCCAAAGTAGCCAGGAGGGCACCAGTTGATTGAATAATTGCTCCGGTTGTGATGTCGAATTGATAGGTACGGTTGTCGACAGTCCTGAGGGTGAGCGTGCCCTCTTCTAGAGATAACCCCCGCGGTTCGCTGCGATCCTCCCACCAGATTGCGGAGGTGGAATGGGTTAGCATGTTGCGATTCTTGACCAAATCATTTATCTCGTACGTTCGTACCAGGACCCCCTGAGTGAAGAACTCCACCGCAACATCGCGAGTTGGCTGAGGGACGTGAGCAAAGCTCATGAAATCTTCGGTGAAATAGAAGTTGTGTTCATAAGCCCATGATCGCAATCCTTGGACGACGTAAAGCAAGCTCTGGTTTCCAGTCAACGGATCAACCGCGTAGACCCGGGCATCAGCCATACTGCTCGGCTCAAAGCTAGACGGTTCAGGGATGAAATGAAACAAACGACTCCCATCCGCCGACCAAACCTTGAACTCTTGGGCACCCACCCAATCGTCCGCCCGAGCTTGGGCCGGGCCAAGGAAAATCCCCAAGACGATAGTAGCGACCACCACAAAAACACCCTTATTCATATATCCCAGTATGACAGCTTTGCCAGCGGCTGGCACAAGGCCGGCCATTTGGCGTTTGCTTCAGATACTGGCAGATTCAGCGAGGTGACGCACGTACGCCACTCCAACCTCTGGTTCCTCCCATAACAGGCTCCAGTCTTCCCCAATGGCATGAACTTCAATGAGGTAGATCCCACCAGAGAAGCCTCGTCGTTTGGCGCGCGCATCGCCATCCCTTATCCAGTCGACGACCTCTTCCACTCGATCCGCCAATATTTCACTACGATCCCACAATCGGTCCAAGGCGGCGTCAGGCTGTGGGTCAAACAACACCCTCCTCACGCGTTGCCTAAGCGACGACGTGGACGCTCAACCGCTTGCTCGGGATGCGCGCGAGCATAGTCGATTTGGGCCTGAAGCTCAGTGTTAGCCAAAAACCGACGCTCCGCATCGGTGATAATGCTCGCAGGTTCCAAGATGATTGTGCCGTCGGACGCCTCAGTCATTCGATAACGCCGACCAGGACGCCCCAGCGAAGCGCGTCCCCTCGAGTCTGTGTCCAGAAGAAGATCAGTTGACATGTTGCCCAGTTTACCCAATTTCCCACTTATGGGCAATTCCCTGGGATGCGTGCCATGCGTACGTGCCATGGGGACCATTTCGTCACATTTCTGCAATGAATCTTGTGCAAATGCAACGAAATGGGCTCTTCTCAGTTGCGGTGGGGGTAGTTGAGTTCGGGGTGGTTGAAGGCGCCTCCGATGAGGAGCATTCTTAGGCGGTAGTTGTGGGGGTTGGTGAATCCTCTGGCGACGCGGCGGTGGAGTTCGATCAGATTGTTGATTGCTTCGGTTCCGCCGTTGGAGGTGCGTTTGGTGGTCCAGTAGGCAAGGAATTCGGGTTTCCATTGTTTGAGGGTGCGTCCGAGTCGGGCGATCTCAGGGATGGGGCAGCTGGGTAGGGCACGGACGATTTGGATGGCTTGGCGTAACCCGGCGTTCAAATTTTTCTCGGTGTAGGCACCGCGTAGCCGGCGGGCGCAGTCCCAGGCGAGGGTGACGATTTGGTTTGGGTCACCTGCGGCTAGTCCGTTTTCGAGGCGGGCCCATTGGTGATCGGAGAGACGTTCAACACCGGTGACCAGTAGGCGTCGTATCTTGTAGAGGGGGTCGTTTCTCTGGCCGCGGTGCCCGAGGGTTTCTTGTTGGACACGGCAACGGACCTGGTCTAGGGCTTGGTATCCGAGTTTAACTACGTGGAACGCGTCCAGCACTGCACGGGCGTCATCTAACCGGGTGTCGATAGCGTTTTTGTAGCCACGGAACGGGTCTAATGCGGCCAGTTTCACGGTTTGTTTGAAAACGTCACCGCGGGCATCGAGCCAAGCGGCGTAAACAGGGCCGGAACGTCCAGGCACTAGATCCAACAAACGGGCATGGACTCGTCCTTCCTTGTCGCGGCTCAAATCGACCATGCCAGTGAACTCTTTAGGGCCGCGTCGCCACGGGTTCCCGTGATGCCAAATATGCTCATCA
This sequence comes from Propionibacteriaceae bacterium, assembly GCA_031260385.1. Classification (GTDB taxonomy): domain Bacteria; phylum Actinomycetota; class Actinomycetes; order Propionibacteriales; family Propionibacteriaceae; genus WQYJ01. The sequence continues at coordinate 8,657 of JAIRKB010000021.1, forward strand.
ACCCCAAGAGTGGTCACACCCTGGAAACGATGCTGGTCGGTGTCAAGGCGGGCAAGCAGCGAAATGACAGCTGTGTTCACAGTATCCCAGGCGCAGCCCAACTGGCGGGCCAACCCAGCAACCGAGGCGTTCTCACGGCGCATCTGACGCGCCGCCCACCATGTCGCCCGCCGCGACAGCAACGCCCTTGGCGCACAAACCAGTTCATCCTGCTCAGTGGTAACCCCAGCTGGGCAAGCTGGCTCGGCGCAACGCCAGGTGCGCTTATTCCAGACCAAGACCACAGGCCGCCCGAACGATGGAGCGTCCACCAACTCGTGGCGTCTACGCCCATGAGAGGTCATCACCACCCCACACCCAGAGCAACCCGGCGGAGCCTGAGGCTGGGCCGACTCGACAACCATCACCAACCCCACCTCAGTCACCTTGACGCTGGTCACATGATAACCAGGCAAACCCGCTAACAGATCACAACGAACACAATAAAAATCAACGCGCGCAGGCGCCGAATAGATAGACTGGCACACAG
>JAIRKB010000043.1 GCA_031260385.1 Propionibacteriaceae bacterium
TGCCGTCGGGACGGCTAACATCGCCGGAGACTCGGCGGGTCTGCGTAATTGCGAAGCCGAGACCCGCTCACTGAGTTCTTTAAGCCACATCACATCGCTTCCACAGGGCGCGGAAACCCGGACATGACTATGGTCGACGGCATCAACCGTGATTCCGTTCTCGGCAAGTGTAGTCCTCCACATATCTGCATTATATGCTAGTTACAACCTATTCGCTACTAACTAGCATATAACCACCATCAGGGGACAGGCTAGCGGAAGGTCGGGTAGGTCACCAGGAGCCGCCGCCGCCTCCGCTGACGCCACCGCTGCTGTGGCCACCACCGCTGCTACTGCCGCTACTGTGAGAGGAGGGGCTGGAGAAACCGGAGCCGCCGACCGAACCGGTGGAGGCGAAGAAAGAGGCATGGGAACCCGACGAGCCGGAGGGACCGGTCCAGGTGCTGCGGGTTTCTTGGGCGACTCTGGCTGCGTGTTGGTGGGCGGCGTCTTCAGGCGCTGAGCCGAGGCGGCTGACGGTTTGGGTCAGACTAGACCAGTCGAAGGTGTTGGCGAGATTAGCACCGACATACCATCCCGGTTGGGGCATATGCACCCCGGCTTCGACTAGGCGTTTAAAGACTTTTGTCCACCGTTCGGCGCAGCCGAAAACGATCGCATAAGGCAGGTAGGCCGAGAAGATATCGCTGGCCTCCTCCCAGCGAATCTGGTCGACTTCGGCGGTTTCGAGGTATTTCTTGAAGCCGAGGGTACGGGCGGCGGCCGCCGCGCCGAGGGGGGAGCGTACGGGCATCCGGGGCGCAATCACCACCAAACCCACACCGAAGAAGGCCACCGGCAATCCCAGCCAACCGAAGCCTTGAAGGCCTCCCGTCCCGAGGACCGCGCCGGTGATCGCTAGGACCAAAGGCCCGCCGAAGAAGAGACGCCAACCCCAGGCCCGATAGTTCTCCGCCACCACATTAGCCAACCGCGCCGTCTTCCGTTTCAGGGTCTGAGCGAGCCAGATTAGCCCGGCGGCGAGCAGACCGAGAAAGAGCGCGAAGGCGAATAGCGACAGGCTGGCGTCCGCCGCCGCCACGAGAGCGACACAGGCGGCGATGATAGTGCCTCCAACACCGACAACGAAGGTGAACTGGCCAAAGGCAAACCGCCATTGGCCGGTGTTTGTCGTACTGGTGTCCGTGAGATACCACGCCTTGGCGGCGAACTCCTTCTCGAAGGTGCGCTGGATGTCCCGGAAGTGGGGATGGAAGTTAGCGGAAGCCAGTTCCCGATCGGTGAGGGTATTCCCAGTAGCAAACAACCGCCGGTAGATGAACAACTCGATCGGGTCAAGATCATGGTGGCGCGCCAGTTGCCCAACTAGTTGGAAGTGTTTCGCCGACAACTGCTGGATGAGGATATGGCCGCGCACTGCCAGCCCAATGATTGTGGCGGTGAGATCGATCGGGTCGCTACGCTCCCTAACGACCGCTCCCGCCAGACGCGGTGGTATGCCGTCCGGCGGCAACCAGTCCACCGGCGCATCCCGCATCTCCTGGCGTACGGTCGGCGCGGTCACGGCATCGTCGGGGATCTCTCCCGGCGCAACATAGGCCCACTGGTGGTCGCGCCCTCGGCGGGTGATGCGCCACAGCCCCCAAATGGCTAACCCGCACAAGGCTAGCGCTAGTAGCGCAGCAATCGATCCGCCCGCCTCCAGTTCATAGGGATTCGAACTGCGCAACCTAAGATCCGGGTGCTTGAAGGTCCCTGGGGGCCATGTGACATCGACCCTCAACTGTTGATCGGAGCGGAGCCGATCAAGACGATAGCTAGCCGGAGTGCCCCCGGCGACCATTTGGCAGTCAGCGTCAGTTAGGCAATGCGAGGATTCCAGATCAACGGGACCGCCAATGGTGATCGTCAGATCATCGACCCGCAATCCCGGCATGATCGAATCGATCACCCAGGTCAGCCCATCGGAATCCGGGCGGCGATCAATCAAACCCCGAATGGTGTAAGTCACGGTGTAGGTCTGTTTACCGACCACCGTCGTTGCCGGATCACCGATCTCGATGACCAACCCCCACGAGCCGCCAGACTCAGTCACCGGGACCGTCCCGATGGCCGTCTGGGCTTGGAAATCCCCGTACGACACCAGCCGTTGGCGTTTAGCATCGTAGGGACGGCGGGGCTCGAAGCGCAGAGTTGGTCCGACCCGCGGAGTGTAGAAAACGATGTCGAAGCTCTGGGTGACTATGAGGTTGCCCCGGGAATCGACCTCCGCTACCAGATCAAGCCGGGTGACCCTCTCAGTTGGATCATTGGGAACCAAGATTGGGGCGGCGTCGGGGAAGGTCCCCGCCGGCCAGCCGCCAACCACGGCTAGGCCTTGCCCTGGTTGGAGTTCGTCTTGGCTAAAGGTGGCGGTGTTCGCCTGATAACCATGGGCTGTGCAAGGGGAATCGAAGTCCCCACCCATCCAACAAGTCGTGTCCGTGACCGGCGCTGGGCCTTCGAGGGTGACGGAGATATTAGCGATCGGTAACGTCCAGTCGGTGCCGATCACATTCCAGAAAATCTCATCGAGACCCGATTCGGCCACAAATGGATTAACGATCCCGGACACTTGGTAGGTGATCACATAGGTTTGCGTGCCCAAGACTTCCAGATCCGGGTGCCCAATCCTCAACGTCAGATAATTACTCTGCTCGGTCACCACGAGATCGCTCGGGGCGCCGGTCGGCGAGCTAACGGCAAAATTCTCAAAGACATAGAGACGGTCAAAATCCTCATCGTAGCCCTGCCGGGTCACAAACCACAGGTAGGGCCCGTGCCCACTCGAAGCGAACTTCAAGTCGACGGTTTGCTTGACCTGGACCACCCCCGCTTCATCCACCTGGGCAATGACTTCGAAACGGGTGAACTCATCGGTCTCGGCGCCAAAGGCTTGGTGAGGAATCATGCCTAAGGCAACCCCGAGGAGGGCGGCGATCCCAACGAGCCAGTAGCGTTTCATATTGGCCATGCTACCGGATGCCTAGCACCACCTCATGGGCCTTGTCAGCGAGGGTCTCGACCACGGCGTCGGCATAGTTGACCAGCAGCATATTGTCGTTGAAACCGAACCAGACGATTTCCTTGTGGGGCGCGGAAAGCCGACCAAAGACCTGATTGACATATTCTGGGGTGAACAGCCGATCACCGCGGTCAGCGATCACATAGATTGGCGCGGCTGCCGTACCATCGGTTAAGACCGGGAAACGGGTGTTGAAAAGCGACGACAGGAAGGTCAGGGAGTAACGTCCCGCCCACAGCGGATCGCGCTCCACGCGGCGCCATAAGGCGGGGTCCGTGGACATTCGCATCGGGTCGAGGTAATACTGGATTGGCAAGGTGACGTCTGGGAAGAGCCTGGCGATCATCCGGAAGATCGCCATAACGGGGCGATAGACGTGAGACACCCAGCGGGGAAAACGGGTGATACTGACCGTTTCCGGCAGCTCGGACAAGACAAGATTGTGAGAAAACCCCGCTACGACGCGCGGATCGGTGGCCGCTAGCACGGCGGAGACGATCCCACCCTGGCAAGATCCCAAGGTGATCACGGGTAAGGTGAAGTGGGCTTGAGCGAAGCTGATCGCATCGCGACAGTTCTGGATCAGGTCGGAAATCGTGAAACGCTTGACCGCGCGCGGAGACCGTCCGTGGCTGAGCGGGTGCACCCCCACCACCGCCAAACCCCGCTCGGCGAAACCTCTCAGGAGTGACTCATAAAACAGCGGGTGAGACAGCGTCGAGGGCATGAAAACAATGGTCGCCACCGGGTCAACTGGCTCCCAGACCGAGAGCACGATCTGGGTCAAACCCGATTCGATCTCATGTTCCGAATAAAGTGGAACAGTGCCATGCACAGCGCTTTTCATCTCACCTCCCTCCGGCAAGTCCTCGCATATTCTCAGCTTAGACTAAGAAAGCCGAAGCCAGACCGGTGTCCATAATGGATTATTGTGCCTACCCTCAGAGCAGGTCGGGGCGACGGGCCCTGGTAAGGGCCTCCGCTTGGTCACGGCGCCAGGCCGCAATCTTGGCATGATGACCCGACAGTAACACCTCGGGCACCTCCCGCCCGCGCCAAGCAGCGGGCTTGGTGTAGACCGGATACTCGAGCAGGTTGTCGAGGGTCGCGGAGTGGGATTCCTCCGCCAGCGAGTCGGGGTTGCCGATGATGCCAGGCATCAGACGGACGATCGCTTCAGTCATCGCTAGGGCGGCGACCTCTCCGCCATTCAAGACGTAATCACCTAGTGACAGTTCGCGGACCTCAATGATGGTTGAGGCATAATCAGCGACCCGAGCGTCAATCCCCTCGTACCGCCCGCAAGCGAAGATCAGCTGATCGTAGCCTGCTAGCTCAACGGCACAGCGATGGGAAAAGACCTCACCACTCGGTGAAGGGATGATCAGTGCGCGGCGCGCCGGGCTGGGCTGGATCAGGGCATCTAGAGCCTCACCCCAGGGTTCCGGCTTCATCACCATGCCCGCCCCGCCGCCAAACGGCGTGTCATCAACACTGCGGTGAACATCATGAGCCCAATCCCGCAGATCGTGAACCACGACCGTCAGCCGACCGGACTCGATAGCCTTTCCGATTAGCGACAGGGAAAGCGGGCCGAAGTAGCCGGGAAAGATCGTCACATAATCGAGTCTCATTCGTCCTCCAGCAGACCAGGGATGGCCTTAACGACTAGGCGGCGTTCGGCTAGGTCCACCTCGGGGACCAGGTCGTTCACGAACGGCACATACCGGTCCCCACTTGGGGTTTCAACCACCAGTAGGTCCTGGAACTCGAAGTGCTCCACCCGGATCACCTTGCCAACGACGACACCCAGGGCATCTTCAACCGTCAAACCGTGCAACTGATGATCATAATACTCCGCACTATCAGCCGGTGACTCCGCTTCGTCGACTTGGACGAAGAGCTCCGCCCCGATCAACTGCTCAGCGCTGGTCCGATCTCGTACCTCACTAAAAGCCACCACGAAACGCTCCCCGTGGCGGCGAAACCGCTTCACCGTTAAAGCCCGACTACCCGCCTGAACCACCGCGCCCACCCGAAACCGTTGCTCGGGCGAGTCCGTACGCAGATCAACAAAGAGCTCACCGCTCAGTCCGTGGGCGCGCCCAAGCTTGCCCACGCAAACATCGATCATTGGCACGACGCCTAGAAACGCCGATTCTTGCTCGACCGCCGGTCGACATCCAGGAAGTCGACCCGGACCTGCTGGTGCCCGGCGAGTGCCGAAACCACCGTCCGTAGTGCCTGAGCGGTCCGGCCCTGACGGCCGATCACCTTGCCGATATCATCGGGGTTGACGCGCACTTCGAGCATCCGCCCCCGGCGGAGATCCAAGTCACGCACCCGAACATCTTGGGGGTGAGCAACGATGCCGCGCACCAAGTGCTCTAGTGCATCGGTTAGCATGTTAGTCCTCTGTCTTTTCACTCGGGGCGTCGACGGTGGCTTCAGTTGGTTCAGCGATAGCCTCGACCTCAGCCGGGGCGTCAGCAGTCGCCTCATCAGCCTTCTTACGGGTCGGCGTCCTCTTGGGCTTGATGGCCTCTTCCGGCGCAGCCTGGGCGGCGGCCGTGTAACGGGCCAGACGATCTGGCCGTGGTTTCTGCGGCTCGATGCCGGATGGGGTCTTGTCACCGGTGAACTTCTGCCAGTCACCGGAACGTTTGAATAGGGCGACGACAGCTTCGGTTGGTTGCGCACCCACGCCAAGCCAATACTGCGCGCGTTCTGAGTTGACCTCGATCACCGAGGGATCATTCTTGGGATGGTAGATACCGATCTCTTCTATTGCTCGGCCATCGCGCTTCTGGCGCGCGTCCATGATCACGATACGGTAATGAGGCGAGCGAATCTTACCTAGCCTCTTGAGGCGGATTTTGACAGCCACTGGTGTGTGTTCTCCTGTTAGATATGCCCTCCGAGAAGGGCGGTGTGTGGAACAAGGCCGAAGGTGGGGTCTTCGCTACCGTGATCCGAAGGTCCCATGCCCGGTGGCGTTAGAGGGCACCACTGGGCACAGTTCATCCATATTTTGCCAGAGTTGACGCCTTTTATCCATTCGCTGGCTTGGCGCTGGGTTCAGTCTTTCTTAGAAGGGTACGATCGGGAGCCGCTCCCCCGGTGGTTAAGGTGAACTGGGTCAGCAGATCATCAACGCCAGCCTGGCGTTTAGTTTCCCCGCTTAACTCCAGTTCAATCTTGCCTTCGTGCATCAGCACAAGACGATTACCCAAGCGCAGAGCCTGCTCTAGATTATGGGTCACCATCAGGGTGGTCAGTTGGTGGCTAGCCACCTCACTAGCTGTGATCTGAGTGATCAACTCGGCCCGAGCCGGATCGAGCGCGGCGGTATGTTCATCAAGGAGCAAGATCGCGGGCCGCGAGGCGACCGCCATGACCAAGCAGAGGGCCTGGCGTTGGCCGCCGGAGAGGAAGGCGACCTTGGTGGAAAGGCGATCTTCGAGACCCAAGCCGATCACCGCTAGTACGTCGCGATAGTGGCGACGCTTGGCGTTGGTGACACCGCGCCCGAGGCCGCGCCGACTGCCGCGGTGCAAGGCGATAGCCAGGTTTTCTTCGATGGTTAGTTCGGGGGCGGTCCCAGCCATCGGATCTTGGAAGACCCGGCCGACCAGGCGAGCGGTCGCCGCTTCGCCTAGCTTGGTTATGTCGCGACCGTCAAGATAGAGCGTGCCCCGATCAGGCCGGTAGACCCCGGCCACCACCGACAGCAGGGTCGACTTCCCAGCCCCATTGGAGCCGACGACCGTGACAAAGTCGCCATCGTCGAGGCTGAGCGACAGATTGTCGAGGGCGACTCGCTCATTGGTGGAATAGGGGAAGAAGGTCTTGGTGATGCCGTCTAGCTGCAGCTTGGGGGTCGAATCGTTCATCTCGTACCTCCCTGAGCCCGGGCCGCCGCCTCAAGGTCATCGGCCAAGACTTGTTTGGCGAACTCCCGTTCCCGTCGCGATCGCGACCACTGTTGGAAGATCGTCAACTTGGGAATCAGCAGGGCGCTGATCACCAAGACCGCCGAAATGATCTTCATATCGGAGGGTTGGAGGCCAATGTTGAGCCCGAGCGCCACCTGGATGACGACCCGGTAGATGACCGCACCCAGCACGACCGCTAAGGCACCGCGCCAAACCGGGCGGGCCCCGAAGATCGCTTGGCCGATAATCACCGAAGCGAGCCCAATGACGATCGTACCGATCCCCATCGAAATATCGGCAAAACCCTGGTATTGCGCCAACAGGGCTCCAGCAAGGGCGACGAGCCCGTTGGAGATCGCCAAGCCGAGGATGACCATGCCCCCAGTGTGGACCCCTTG
>JAIRKB010000121.1 GCA_031260385.1 Propionibacteriaceae bacterium
AGCACCTTGGCACCCTTACGGATCGCCTCCGGATCATCACTATCCTCTAGAACGACCATCAGGTCAGCATCCGAGGCATAAGCCATCTCCTGGCCACCCCAACGGCCCAAGGCGATCACCGCCATCGGCGGCGCGCCCTCCACCGAACGCCGAGCCAAGGTAAGAGCGGCTTCGAGAGTCGCATCGGTTAGCTCCGATAGTTGTTGGGCGACCGCGCAGACATCAATGGTGCCAAGAATATCGGCGGCCGCGATCCGCAGGAGTTCGCGACGCCGGGTCGCCCGGATGATTTCGGCGCTCCGGGGATCAGCCCCATAACGATTAACGACGTCAGCGAGCTCTTGAGACAAGTTCCCCTGCTCGCCTCCCAACAGCACCTCGACACTGATCGGGGCCCGTTGCATCAAGCTGGCCGCATAACGGGAGGTGGACAACACCCGCGCTAGATCCTGAGCCAGGCGGCCTTCATCGCGCAAGGCGCGCAAGAAGAAGGGGGTCGAGCCGAGGGCTTCGGCGACTTGGCGGAAGGCTAGAAGACCGGCATCGGGGTTGGGGCCAGCCGCAATCCAGCCCAAGAGGGCGGGCAGGAGTTGTCGCATGATCTCGGCGCGGCGGGAGACCCCGTCGGTGAGGGCTTCGATGTGGCGCAAAGCGGCTGACGGATCGCCATACCCCAGCGCTCTCAGACGAATCGTCGCTGCTTCTTGGGTAAGCCGGATCTCGGAGGTCGGAATTCGAGCTACCGCCGCCAGCAACGGTGAATAGTAGATCCGCTGATGGAGCCTTAACACCTTCGCTGCCGAGGTCCGCCAGGCGGCGAGGACCTGGTCCGCCTCCTTCATGCCGACCGAACGCGCGAGTCGCCGCAAGCCCGCTTCATCGGTCGGCATCAGATGGGTCCGTTTCAAGTGGTAAAGCTGAAGCCGGTGTTCAAGCAAGCGCTGGAAGCGGTAAGCCTGGGCTAGTTCCGCCCCATCCTCGCGCCCGACATAACCATAGGCGATCAGGGCATTAAGGCCGGCAAGGGTCGCCGGAAGCCGGAGCCGTTCATCGAGGCGCCCGTGAACCAGTTGAAGGATTTGAACCGAAAACTCGGTGTCTCGCAAACCGCCAGCCCCCAGCTTGATATCGCGGTTCGCTTCGACACTTGGGATCAAGGAGACCACCCGACTGCGCATCGCCTGAGCGTCGGCGACAAAGCCGGGGCGCTCGGCGGCCGTCCACACCAAAGGCGCGATCATGTCAACAAACCCTTGAGCCAGCGACCGATCCCCTGCCATCGCCCGGGCTTTTAGCATCGCTTGGAACTCCCAATTCTTCGCCCAGGATTCATAGTAGGTCCGCATCCCCGCTAGGGTTCGCACTAATGGTCCCGCTGCCCCCTCGGGTCGCAGGGTGGCATCAATCTCCCAGATCGTGCCGGCGGTCGTATAGGCCGAGCAGATATTCATCACCTTCGCCGCCAAAGCCGTGCCGATCCGAACCGCCTCGGCGGCGCTGCAAGCGCTTTCGCCTTCAACCACCGCTGGTTCGACGACATAGAGCACATCAACATCCGACAGATAATTGGCCTCCCGCGCCCCCACCTTGCCCAAGGCAACGACCCCGAAACGGATCTTCTCGGCCTCAGGCACCAACCCCCGCGCGATAATGATGGCGGCTTCGACGACCGCGTCTTGGATATCGGTGAGGGCCTCACAAGTCAGTTCCAGACTGGCCAACGGGTCAGGGTCGGAAAGATCAGCCGCTGCAATCCCCGCTAAGGCCCGCCGGTAAGCCCAACGTAACTCGTCGATCTGAGTCGCCGGATCGCTGGCCAGGACGTGGGCGAGAATATCCGGCACCTTGGTAAGGGAGGATGGGCCTTGGGTTACGGCCACTAAGTCAATAGGCCGTTGCCTCGACCACCGACCGAGCCCGATCGAACCACCAAGCAATAGGGCGAGCTGCTGCCAACCAGCCTGGTTAGCATCAAACCCGCTCACATCCCCCGCTGCCGCCAGATCAGCGAAAGCGACCAACCCCTGATCAGGATCGGCACTCGACGAAAGCAGCTCCCCCACCATCTGAGCTAGTCCCGGCCGTACAGACTCTAAAGCCGTCGCCGCCAACCCAGCACGCTCGGGATCAAGGAAACCCCAGCGCACCCAGTCGGCTTGGCTCGGCATAGTCATGATTCACGATAACCTTTTCGAGCCAGCGAGTCGATTCGACCCGCGCGATGGCGATCTGAACCGCAAAAGCTCTACAGGACGTTGAGAAGCTTAGACAGCTCCCAAGGGGTGACTTGGCGGCGATATTCATCGAACTCGGCCCGCTTATTGCGCAAGAAGTAGTCGAAGACATGTTCGCCGAGAGTCGAAGCCACCAACTCCGAGCTCTCCATCACATCCAAGGCCTCATGAAGGCTGCGCGGCAAGGGGGTGATCCCCATTGCCTTACGCTCCCGATCAGACAAACTCCAGACATCGTCTTCCGCTCCCGGCGGCAGTTCCATCCCCTGCTCAATGCCATCAAGACCAGCGTTGAGGATTAAGGCATAGGCTAAGTACGGGTTGGTGGCCGGGTCCAAGGAGCGCAACTCGATCCGCACCGAAGCCGACTTATCAGGTTTGTAACCGGGCACCCTCACCAGGGCCGAGCGGTTGTTACGCCCCCAACAGATATAAGCCGGGGCTTCGGCTCCAGCCGCCAGCCGACGGTAAGAGTTCACCCATTGGTTGGTCACCGCCGTGATCTCACCAGCGTGGGCGAGCACTCCCGCCACAAACTGGCGACCGATCCGCGACAGGTGATATTCGTCGGCCGCATCATAAAAAGCGTTGTGATCGCCGTCGAAGAGCGACATGTGGGTGTGCATCCCCGATCCGGGGGCGTCCATCAACGGTTTCGGCATGAAGGAGGCGTGGATCCCGCGCGCCGCCGCCACTTCCCGTACGACCACGCGGAAGGTCATGATGTTATCAGCGGTGGCTAGGGCATCGGCGTAGCGCAGATCAATCTCGTGTTGGCCGGGACCGGCTTCATGGTGGGAGAACTCCACCGAGATCCCCATCTGCTCTAGCATCGTGATCGCCCGCCGCCGGAAATCCGATCCATCACCCAGACTGGTGTGATCGAAATAGCCCGCCGTGTCGAGGGGAATCGGCGGATTCGGTGGTTCGACCGGGGAACGGAAAAGGTAAAACTCAATCTCAGGGTGGATATAGAAGGTGAAACCCTTCTCGCCAGCCCGTTTCAGCGCCCGCTTCAAGACAAAACGGGGATCGGCATAGGACGGCGACCCATCCGGCAAGGCGATATCGCAGAACATCCGGGCGGTGGGCTTGTCCTGGTTGCGCCAGGGCAGGATCTGGAAGGTGGTCGGATCGGGACGGGCGATCATGTCCGATTCGTACACCCGGGCAAAACCCTCGATCGCTGACCCGTCGAAGCCAATCCCCTCCTCAAACGCCCCTTCGACCTCGGCTGGCGAGATGGCCACCGATTTCAAGAAGCCCAAGACATCGGTGAACCAGAGCCTGACGAAGCGAACATCCCGCTCCTCCATCGAACGTAAGACGAATTCGATCTGCTTATCCATGGACACCATTGTGGTTACTGGGTGTTACAGACACATAACGAACACCCTGTCAGGCTTTCGGTTGGCGGGTGAGTAAAATAGGTCTAGTGAGACCGTTCCCAGTTACCCCCCGGCGCGCCGTGCCCCCCGGGATTATCCTTCCGTCGTACGTTGGTCGGCGAGCGCCCGAACCCTACCGGGGCGAGGATGTTCAGAGCCCTGAGGTGATTGAACGGATGCGGGAAGCGGGCCGGCTCGCTCATCTCGCCTTGGAGGAAGTCCAGCCCATGATTGCCCCCGGGGTGACGACCGATGCGATCGACGCCGTGATTCACGACTTCATCTGCGACCATGGTGGCTACCCGTCGCCGCTCGGCTATCGGGGTTATCCCAAGTCTTGTTGCACCTCCGTTAATGAGGTGATCTGCCACGGGATTCCCGATCTGCGGCCCCTGGAAGACGGCGATTTACTGAAGGTCGACGTGACGGTGTTTAAGGATGGCGTTCACGGCGATAACTGCATGACCTTTGGCGTCGGGGAGTTGGATCAGGCTTCGACCGATCTAATGAATCGTACGCGGGAAGCGCTAGAGCGCGCGATCAAGGCCGTCCAACCCGGTCGGCAACTCAATGTCATTGGGCGGGTGATCGAGTCCTATGCTAGTCGCTTTGGTTATGGGGTGGTTCGCGACTACACCGGCCATGGGGTCCACACCGCCTTCCACTCTGGCTTGATTATCTTGCATTACGACCAACCGGGGGTTGATACGGTGATTGCGGAAGGGATGACCTTTACGATCGAACCGATGATCACCCTCGGCGACTATCGATCCCACGTTCTTAAGGACGGTTGGACGGTCGTCACCAACGACGGTTCGCGTTGCGCCCAGTGGGAACAGACCATCGTCGTCGGACCGGATGGCGCCGAGGTGCTAACCGCTCCCTAGTAGGAGTCACACCTAA
>JAIRKB010000138.1 GCA_031260385.1 Propionibacteriaceae bacterium
CAGGCCTCATCGAGCGGGATGGTCGCCTCGCCGAACCGGGCGATCCCCCGCTGGTCGCCGAGCGCACTGCCGAAGGCCTGGCCTAAGACGATAGCGGTGTCCTCGATAACGTGGTGAGCGTCCACTGCGGTGTCCCCGCTGGCTTCGATCGTCATGTCGACTAGTGAGTGCCGGGATAAGGCCGTGAGCATGTGATCGTAGAACCCGATGGTCGTTGAGATCTGGGAGACCCCGGTCCCGTCAAGGTTGATCGCCACCTTGATCGAGGATTCGGCGGTGGTACGTTCGATCTGGGCAGTCCGACTCATGCGGCGCTCCTTTGCGAGTTCGGTGAGGCGGCGGGATCGGGGGCAAGCACCGCCGCGAGGGCGTAGATAAAGGTCTCCATCTCCTGGTCGGTGCCGACACTGACCCGAAGATAGCTTTCCGGTCCAGTTTCGCGCACGAGCACGCCCCGGTCAACTAAGGCTTGCCAGGTGGCGTGACGATCCGCAAAAGGGCCAAACAAAAAGAAGTTCGCTCTCGAGTCGATCACAGTCAGGCCCAAGGCCCGCAGTTGCTCAATCGTGGCCTCGCGAAGGAGGCTCAGGTGATCAACCTGGGCTAACATCGCCTCAGCGTGATCAAGGGCCGCACCGGCCACCGCTTGGGTCAGCGCTGAGAGATGGTAGGGCAAGCGAACCACCCTAAGGGCATCAATGATCGTCGTCGCGGCAGCGGCATAGCCGAGGCGCCCACCAGCAAAGGCGAAGGCCTTACTCATGGTCCGGGCGACGATCAGGTTGCCATAGTGGTCGAGGAGGTCAAGGGCGGAGGGGGCCGAAGAGAATTCCTGGTAGGCCTCATCAACGATGACAATCGCTTCGCTGAGGTTGAGGATCGCCTCAATATCTTCGAGTGTCGTCAAGGTGCCGGTGGGGTTATTGGGGTTGGCAATGACGATGACATCGGGATGGTAGAGACTAATCGCTTGGGCCACTTGATCGAGGTCAATCTGGAAATCCTCGCGCCGGGGAGTGGTAACGAACTGGGTGTGCGTATTGCGGGCGTACTCGGGATACATCGAGTAAGTCGGAGGAAAGGTCAACAGGGTGCGACCAGGCCCAGCGAAACATTGCAGGATCTCGGTCATCACCTCATTAGAGCCATTGGCGGCCCAAATCTGATTGGCGCTCAAGCCATGACCAAGGTAGGTGGCTAGTTTCCCGCGTAAAACCAGGGCTTCCCGATCCGGGTAACGGTGGATATTGGCCAATGTCGACTCGACAGCCGCCATCATGGCTTGGTGAACCGCTTCGGGTAAGGGGTAAGGATTCTCATTGACATTGAGACAAACTGGTAGATCCAACTGCGGGGCACCGTAGGGGCGGGCCGATCGTAATTCGGGACGAAGGGGTAAGTCCTCCCAGGTGGGATTTGCTCTCACGGTCGTCCCCCTAGGGAGGACGCGGGGGTGAGGGGGTCGCCCCCTTCTTGGTTTTCGAGGTTTCGATGCTCCCCTGACCGCACGGCGATGGCTTGGGCGTGACCAGGGAGGTTTTCCGCCAAAGCGAAGGCTTCGATCTCGGGGGCAATCTTTGCCAGAGCGGCGGCATCGTAGTCGATGACATGAACGGTCTTAATGAAAGAAGCGACGTTGAGCCCTGAGGAATGGCGGGCCGTGCCGGAGGTGGGCAAGACGTGGGTTGAGCCAGCCGAGTAGTCGCCGAGGGAGACCGGCGCATAGTCGCCAACAAAGATCGCACCGGCATTGGTGATCTGAGCGGCCACGGCGCTGGCATTGGCGGTCATGATCTCCAGATGCTCTGCCGCGTAGGCATTGGCGACCGCTATCCCCTGAGTGAGGTCGCGAACCAAGATGGCGGCTGACTGGGCTCCCGCTAGGGCCATTTCGACGCGTTCGCGATGGAGCGTCCGGGCAACCAGATCAGCCAACTCCACTTCAACTTGGGCGATTAGGTCGGCGTCGTCACTGACCAGAACGGCACCAGCGCTTGGGTCATGTTCGGCTTGGCTAACAAGATCAGCGGCAATGAACTGCGGCGAGGCGGTGGAGTCCGCCAGAATACAGACCTCGGTTGGTCCGGCCTCGGAGTCAATGCCAACCACCCCTTTGAGAAGGCGTTTGGCGGCGACCACATAGATATTGCCGGGGCCGGTCACTAGATCGACGCTTGGGCAAAGGCCCTCAACCCCATAGGCGAACATCGCGATCGCTTGAGCGCCGCCCACCGCGTAAACCTCGTTGATGCCGAGGAGGTGGCAGAGCGCTAGGACGGTCGGATGGGGCAAACCAGCAAAGGCGGCTTGGGGTGGGGTGGCTAGGGCGAGGCTGCGGACTCCAGCCACCTGAGCCGGGACGACATTCATGATCACGCTAGAGGCGAGGGGGGCAAGCCCGCCGGGAACATAGAGCCCTACCCGATCAACCGGAATCGAACGGATTGTCACCGCCGCCCCGGGGTCGAGGTCTACCCGACGATCGGCGATTGCTTCCCGTTCGCAGACCTGACGACGACGCTCGATAGCGGTGGCGAAAGCGGCGCGCAAGGTGGGGGTGAGTTGGTTTGCAGCATGCTCAAGCTGGGCCGGATCGAGGCGGAGTTGGTCCGGCACTACCCGGTCAAACTGGGCACTATAGCGCCGTAGGGCGGTCTCACCCTCCACCCGGACAGCCTCGCAGATCGGGGCGACGACGGCAGTAGCGGCGGCAACATCAAATTCGCCTCGAGGAACCACCTCCCGGTAGTCATCCGAGGCGAAATCGCGGCAATCAATCAATCTCACTCGACTAATTCTACCCCGACAGCGGCCGATGCCCCCTTTACCTGATCCGAGTCCGACTCCGTGCCTGGCTCGTGGGTAATCCACTGGGCGGGTTTGATCAGCGAGCCGATGAGAATAGGCACCATCGCCATCGCCACCCACAGCGCGAGCGGAACCCAGGTATGGGCCGCGAAATCGATCTTCACCAGATCACCTTTGGTGGCCGTAGCGATGCGCTCGGGAAAGTCGCGCGGCCCAATGAACTCGCCGAACCCCCGGGCGATCACAGCGGCTAACCCCGCCCCGAGGCTCGCAATGATCGTCACTGGCCAACCAGTCTGGCGGAAGAGCACCCAGGCAATCAGCCCAATAATCGGCCCGGCGATCAGTCCGATCAGCGACATCGCCACATCGACCCCAACAATCTGAGCGAGGCCACCCTCGGAGATCCGCGCCCAATAGTCGTCGCCGATGACGTAACTCGGCAGTTGCACAGTCCGGTTCCAGATGATCCCGGCGATGACACCAACCAGAGCAACGATCCCGGCATAGACCAACAGCCACCCACCGAGGCGACGTCCGCCAGTCCCAATGATGTCGCGGGCTTTCATCGTACGGCTCCAAACTCGACGCTACTGGTGCCTAGCAGGGCTTTTAGATCGGAGATCAACTCCAGCGAGGCGGTCACCCGATCGGCCAAGCGGAAGGTCTTGGTTTGTTGAACCGAGATCATCTTGAACCAGACCGGGGAGGGACCGGGGTGAATCGCGAGGGTTTGCTTCAGAGCATCCATCGCCGAACGGGTCACCTTCGCCATCGGCAGAGAGACGATAATGGAGTGGGTTCCATCCGACTCAACATCAATCGGTTCGACCTTGTCAACGGAGAAATCTACCCCTTCATCACGGGGGCGGATACTACCGGTTACCTGGACGATGGTGTCGGGGATCAACTGGGCGGCATATTCGGCATAGGCCTTTGGGAAGACCTGGAGCCCTAGTGAGGAGTCAAGGTCTTCTAAGGTGACCTGCGCCCAGGCTGCCCCCTGCTTAGTCTGGCGACGCACCACGGCGGTGATCATGCCGGCGAGCTTGACCTTGGTTTGGACGGTATTTGTTTCACTGACCTCCGTGAGCGAGAGATCGCGATGGGCAAAGACTAGGCCTTCTAGGCCGTTGAGGGGGTGATCGGAGACATAGAGCCCCAACATCTCGCGTTCAAAGGCTAGTTTCGTCGCCTTATCCCAATCCGGGATTTGCGGTATCGGCTCGGAGAAAGCCGTTGCGGCGTCGGCACCGAGCAACTCGCCAAATAGATCGGCTTGACCATAAGATTCGTTGCGCTTGATGTCGAGCACGGCATCGATCGCCGTCTCGTAGATCTCTAGCAAGGCCCGGCGGGGATGGCCCATTGAGTCGAAGGCCCCGGCCTTGATCAGCGACTCAAAGACCCGCTTATTGCAGACCTGGATTGGAACATTGGTCAAGAACTCGTGAAAGTCTTTGGCCCCACCCTTGGCTTCCCGAGCGGCAATAATGGCATCGACGACATTGCTCCCGACATTCCTTACCCCGGTCAGCCCGTAGCGGACGGCACCGCCCACTGGGGTGAAAGCGGCTTGGGATTCATTGACATCCGGCGGTAGGACCTTCACCCCCATCCGGCGCGCTTCGCCGAGGTAGACCGCCGACTTATCCTTGTCCGACTTAACCGACTCCAGTAGGGCGGCCATGAACTCGGCTGGGTAGTTCGCTTTGAGGTAGGCCGTCCAATAGGAGACCAGACCATAGCCAGCGGTGTGGGACTTGTTGAAGGCATAACCGGCGAAGGGGGCCATGACGTCCCAGAGGGCCTTGGTTGAGGCCGGCGAATACTTCCGCTCCGCCATTCCTTCGGCAAAGTGGGCGTACTCCTTGTCGATGATACTTTGATCCTTTTTGCCCATCGCCCGCCGGAGTAGGTCGGCCCCACCGAGGGTGTAACCGGCCAACTCCCTAGCCACCGCCATTAACTGCTCTTGGTAGACCAGCAGATGATAGGTCGGGCCGAGGATCGGTTCCAGGGCGGTCTCTAACTCCGGGTGGATCGGCCGGATCGGTTCGCGCCCATTCTTGCGGTCGGCATAGTGGGTGTGGGCATTCGCCGCCATCGGGCCGGGTCGATAGAGTGCCAAGACGGCGGCAATATCTTCGAAGCGGGTCGGGGCCATGGCTTTGAGCAGGGCGCGCATCGGCCCACCGTCGAGTTGGAAGACCCCGAGAGTTTCGCCACTGGCCAACAGATCGTAGGTCGGCTGATCGGTCATCGGCAGATTGTAAAGGTCAATCTCAACCTCCTGGTTGAGTTTGATCAGCTCCAAGGTGTGGTCAATAATCCCGAGGTTGCGCAAACCCAAGACATCAATCTTGGTTAGCCCGATCTCTTCGCATTGCGGGTAGGAGAAGCCAGCCAAGCGTACGCCATCATCGCGCATATGCATTGGCAGGACATCGAGCAAAGGTTCCGAACTCAACAGCACCGCCGCGGCGTGGACCCCCGTACCTCTAATCAAGCCTTCAATGCCTAAGCCGGTGTCAACGACGTTCTTAACATCGCCATCCGCTTCGTAGAGGCTGCGCAACTCGACGGCCTCCGCAAAACGGTCGGAGCCGGAATCAAACATATCGCCGAGCGCGATCTTGCCGGTCGGGTCGTTGGGCATCGCTTTGACGATCCGCTCCCCCATTTGGTAGGGGTAGCCGAGGATCCGGGCCGAATCCTTGATTGCGTTCTTGGCCTTGATCGTCGAGAAGGTGTTGACCTGGGCGGTGTATTCGGCGCCGTAGGTGTCGGCGAAGTAAGCCAAGATCTGATCGCGCTTGCGATCATCAACATCAAGGTCAACATCGGGGGGTGAGACCCGTTCTGGATTGAGGAGGCGTTCGAATAACAAGCCGTGTTCTAGGGGGTCGAGTTCGGTGATCCGGGTCAGGTAGGCGACCATAGAACCGGTGGCCGAACCGCGGCCCGGCCCGACTCGGATCCCGGAATCGCGGGCGAACCGACAGATATCGGCGACGACTAGGAAATATGCCGAATAGCCTAGTGGTTCGATGACCGCTAGTTCGGTGGCGACCCGATCAAGGACCGCTTGGGGCGGGTTCGCGCCATAACGCAGCTTCAGGCCTTCATCAAGTTTCTTGCGCAACCAGGAGTCCTGGGTTTCGCCGGAAGGGACCTTGAACTGGGGCATCCGATCAATATGGGTGAAGACGGCGTCGTAGGACTCAACCATTTCGGCAATCGCCAAGGTGGCGTCGCAGGCATCGGGTAGGTCGTAGAAGAGGTTGCGCATCTCATCGGAGGAACGCAGGTAGTAACCGGAACCATTGAAGCGGAAGCGCTTTTCGTCATCCTTGTTGCGCCCAACCCCGATACACAACAGGTTGTCATGGGCATCGGCTTGGTCGACGGTGACATAGTGGGAGTCATTGGTCGCCACCATTCGTAAGCCCAGCTCTTTGGCGATCTTGATCAGATCGGCTTTGACTTGGGTTTCGATCGGGAGGGAGTGATCCATCACTTCGACGAAGAAGTGGTCGGGGCCGAAGATATCGCGGTAGGTAGCGGCGAAGTTGATCGCTTCGCGATATTGGCCGAGACGGAGTCGGGTTTGGACGGCCCCGGAGGCGCAGCCGGTGGTGGCGATAATTCCGTCGGCGTATTGCGAGATGATCTCCTGGTCCATCCGCGGCTTCATGTAATAGCCCTCAAAGCTGGCTAGGGAACTGAGCCGGAAGAGGTTTCTGAGCCCGGTGGCGTTGCGCGCCAACATCGTGAGGTGGGTGTAACGGCCACCGCCGGAGACGTCTTTGCCGCCTTCGGAGTCGGTGTCGACGACCTCGCGTTTGCCGGTCGCCCAGAACTCTTGCACCCGGGACCGCCGTGTGGTGGGAGCGAGATAGGCTTCGATGCCAATCACCGGTTTGACATCGAACTTGCGTGAGGTGGTGTAGAACTCGTAGGCCCCGAACATATTCCCGTGATCGGTCATGGCGATGGCGGGCATCCCTTGACGTTCGGCTTCCGTGAACAGCTTGCTGATCTTCGCCGCACCGTCCAACATCGAATATTCCGTATGGACATGAAGGTGAGCGAAAGACACAGAATCTCCTTCGTCGATATGGAACGTGCAAAGACAAGAATAGCCCGGAATCAGGCTGGCTAAGGTAACGGCCCGCGCGTTAGTTCGTCTTCGTTTCCAAATCCGTCAACTCATCAGTGGTGGCCTCCGGGTCGGTGCCTTCCTCGGTGAAATCATCGTTGTTGGACTCGTCATCGGCGGCGATATCGGCCTGGCTAGGCTCCGGGTTGGCGGCTGGTTCGAGGATCTCATTCGGGCCCGGGCGTTTGCGGACGAGCCAGATGAATAGTCCCAGACCAATCAGCCCACCGACCAGGGTGACCCAGGAGTTGATCCGCAATCCCCCAATCACCGCCACCGGATCAATGCGGAACTGTTCGACCAGGGAGCGTCCAATAGCGTAAATCGTGATGTACAAGGCGAAGATCTTGCCAAGACCGAGCCGGAAGCGTTTCTCCAGGATCAGCAGGGCGGCGACCCCGGCGAAGTTCCAGAGCATTTCATAGAGAAAGGTCGGGTGGAAGGTGGCGAACTCCCGAAACCCGGCGACGCGGTGGGCGAGATCGATCTCCAACCCCCAAGGCAGATCAGTCGGCAATCCGTACAACTCTTGATTCCACCAGTTTCCGAGACGACCGATCCCTTGGGCTAGTAAAAAGCCGGGGGCGGCACAGTCGGCGAGACGGAAGAAGGAGACCTTGTAGCGTCGGCACATCAGCCAGGCGGTGAGGAAACCACCGGTGATCCCCCCCCAGATCCCTAGGCCACCTTGCCAGATATAGAATATGTGATACCACGTTCCATCGGGGCCGAAGAAGCGGGGCCATTCAATGAGGACCCAGTAGATCCTTGCTCCGACGATGCCCATGATGATCGAGATGAAAGCGATGTTTTCGAATTGACTTGGGGGATTACCCCAGCGAACCCAGCGCCGACGGGTGACGAAGATGGCGACAAGGATGCCAACGAGAATCGACAGGGCATAACCCCGGATCGGGACGGGCCCAAGATACCAGACGCCAGTTGAGGGGCTAGGAATGGTCAACAGTTCCATGATTCTCCGTTATCGTCAAGGGGGTGTGGGTCTCAAAACAACTAGTGGCACCGGTGTGGCAAGCGGGACCAGTCTGCTCCACCATCAGGAGCAAGCTGTCGCGATCACAGTCTAGGCGAACCTCGACCACCCGTTGGGTGTGGCCCGAGGTATCCCCCTTCACCCAGTAGGCTTGCCGGGAACGGGACC
>JAIRKB010000117.1 GCA_031260385.1 Propionibacteriaceae bacterium
GTATTACGTCCTTGGCTCACCAGGAGAGTCTACCTTGTCGCCAGTAATGGCGCCGCGGGGGTAGGGGGGTCGTCCCCCCTCAACCTAACAACGGGGCCGGACTTTGCTCACCAGGAGAGTCTACCTTGTCGCCAGTAATGGCGACGCGGGGGTAGGGGGGTCGTCCCCCCTCAACCTAACAAAGGGGCGCCTAGGGACCAGCGGGGGCCTTGGGGGGTGTCTTCGATAGTCAACCCCAGGCCTGCCAATTGGTCGCGGACGGCGTCAGCAGCGGCATAGTCTTTCCGGGCGCGGGCCGCTTCGCGCTGCTCTAGCAAGGCAACGACTAGCCCATCAACCACCGGTTCGAGATCGGAGGTTGAGGTAGCGGCCCACACGGGGTCGTCACTGCGTAAACCAAAGATGTCGAGCATCGCTTCGACCTCGCCTAGGGCGGTGGCCACGGCGGCGGTGTCACCGGCTTCGAGGGCGCGGTTACCCTCCCGTACGCAGTCATAGAGCACTGCCAGAGCGGCCGGGGTGCCGAGGTCATCATCTAGTGCGGTGATGAATCGTTCAGGTAGGGAGCCAGCAGAAACGTCCCCCTGGTCCCCCGCAACCTGCTTGGCGCGGTCAACGAAAGAGTCGACGCGGGCGAGGGCGGTGACGGTCTCGGCAAGAGCCGACTCGGAGTATTCGATGACCGACCGATAATGGGGGCCAGCCAGATAGAGCCGCACCGCCCGAGCGGGCCAGCGTTTGGTGACCTCACTAACCAAAGCGCCATTGCCGAGAGACTTGGACATCTTCTCACCCGCCATCGACACCAAACCATTGTGGAGCCAGAACTGGGCGAACCCCTGTCCGACAGAGCGCGACTGGGCGAGTTCGTTCTCGTGGTGGGGGAACTTCAGGTCCATCCCGCCCCCATGAATATCGAAGGATTCACCGAGATATTTCCGGGCCATCGCCGAGCATTCGAGATGCCAGCCGGGGCGGCCTCTCCCCCACGGCGACGGCCAGGACGCCGTCAAGGGTTCCGTTGGCTTATGGCCTTTCCACAAGGCGAAATCGCGGGGGTCGCGTTTGCCACGCGGGTCAGCATCGGTGGCCGCTTCCATCTCGTCAAGCTTCTGCCCGGATAGTTCGCCATAGTCCGGCCAAGTTCGTACATCGAAATAAACGTCGCCCGAGCCATCCGGCGCGACATAGGCGTGACCAGCGGCGATGATCTGCTCGATCAACTCGATCTGCTCCGGGATATGACCGGTAGCGCGCGGCTCGTAGGTTGGCGGCTCGAGACCAAGCGCCGCGTAGGCGGCGTGCAACTCGCGCTCAAAGGCGTAGGCGTGGGCCCACCACTCCACCCCGCGCTCGGCTGACTTGGCGAGGATCTTGTCATCGATATCGGTGACATTGGTGATCAGCGTCACCTTGTAGCCACTGGCGGTCAGCCACCGACGCAAGACGTCAAAGGCCACCTCCTTGCGGATATGCCCGAGGTGGGGGGCCGACTGGACGGTTAGCCCACAGCTATAGATCGACACTTCCCCGGCGATTAGGGGCACGAATGGTCGCTTGGCGGCCTTAGCGGAGTCATAAAGGGTCAGTGTCATAGGGGATATCCTACCCCGGCCAGGACAAGCCCAGCCTGTGTAACCCTGATCCACCGATTGCTCGCGCTAGGGCGAATCGTTACCACCAGGGATTTTTTCATGGAATACTTTAGGGAAGTAGTAATGTTTCGGGGCACGGAGATACCGCCAACGGGGGCCTCAGCGTCTCGACCACCAACTGTAGTGCTTGGGGGCAAGGGTGACACGGCAGGTATGGCAAGCCCTAATGCCAGTAATGGCGATGGTGATTGTTTTTTCGCTGTTTATAGGGTTGGTGGTGAATGGCACACCGCGTACCGAACAGATTTTAGATTTAAATAACTCCGGGGTCTGGGTGACCTCGAACTCCAAGATTGTCTATGGGCGGATGAACCGTAGCGCTGGAGCGATCGATGTTGTGCTATCTGACTCCTCGCAGTTACGCTCCTCGCGACTCGATGTCTTCCAAGACCAAGAGTCGGTTCTCGGCTGGCAACGCGACCGGGGACGGTATTTCCCGATTGATACGGGCAGTGGCCGGATGGTTGAGGGCACTGACCTTCTCGTCGATCCGGCCTCGCGGATCGATATGGGCGGCGGGGTTTTAGCCCTCATCACCCCCGACGGCGAGGTGAGGGTGGTCACTTACGTCAAGAACCAGATCCCCGATCCCAGCCAACTCCTGTCGGAGCGGGCGATGATGGTGACCTTAAAAGCGACCTCGGCCGGGGTGGCGATCGCGGTCGACTCCGTCGGCACGGTCTTTGCGGCCACCACGACTGGGGACTGGGTCCTAATCCCGAAGGGTAAGGCGCCACAAACCGGATCAGTGACCGGAACCGGTGAGGTTCTGTCAACGGTCGAGGTCACCCTGATTAACGGCATTGGGGTGGTGGCAGACTCCCGCTCCGGTGAGGTCTACACCACCGAAGGTGGACGCCATCACCTAGGCCTAGACGCTGGGGTCGTCCTCCAACAGCCCACCGCCACCGGTGATCGGGTGGTCGTCGGCCTGACGACCGGTCTGCGGTCATTGTCCTTACGCGACGATGGCTCGTGGGGTGCCATCTATACCCTGTCGGATCCCGGGCCCGGTCGCCTACCAACCGCCCCGGTCGTCCTTGGAGGGTATATATATGGTGCCTGGTCCGGTTCACCGGTCCTCGTCATTCGCCTATCGGAGGATGGGACTTACATCTCCGACGATGGGACCAGTGATATTGATCGACCGGATCGTGAGCTTGTGGACCCAGTTTTTCGGGTGAACTACGGTTCGGTGGTTCTCAATGATCTGCAAACTGGCTGGGTCTATGATGTCACCGACCAGGTGGCCTCCGATGAGCTTGAGTCAAGCTTGGAAAACACCTCACCAGAGCCCCAGGACACCCCCGCCTCGCGTAATGATCCGGTGACAGCGTTTGATGATCAGTTCTGGGTTCGTCCCGGCCAAACCTCCATTCTGCATGTCCTCGATAATGACCTCAACCCCGGCAGCGGTTTACTGGCGATTAGCGCCGTTAGCCAGCCCAGTGTTGGTGAGCTCTCGATTGCCCCCAACGGACAGACTCTGTTGTTCACCGCCCCAGTTGGTTGGGCCAATGACATCTCCTTTAACTACACGGCATCGAGCCGATCCCTGATCGAAGGTGAAACCGAAACTGATCAGACCTCTTCGGCGGTGGTCACCGTGTCGATGCAGTCCCCAGACCAGAACTCGCCCCCCCGGCTACGCGAAGCCATTGCCAACAAGCCTTATACCGTCGTCAGCGGTGGAACGATATCGCTGAACCCGTTAGGTGATTGGCGTGATGATGATTCTGATGCCTTGGTGATTGTTGAGGCCATGGACCTCGCCGGCCGGCTCATCCCGGTGACGAACCAATCGGTGATCCGCTACACCGCCTTCTCCGGACTCTTTGCCCAGGATGTCACGATCCGCTATGTGGTGATGGACTCCCACGGAGCGACGGCAGTCGGCGAACTAGTCGTCGAGGTTTTGGGTTCGTCGGCGACCACCCGCGTTCCGCCGATCGCCCATTCTGATGTTGTACGCGGGGTGGTTGGTCAACCGCTAGCGATTTCACCACTCGAAAACGATCAAGTCGGCGCTGACCCAACGGTCAGGGATCCCAAGTTGCGGCTGGCCGCCCCCGTTGACGGACGGATCGGACTGGTGGTGGAGACCGATCTTGCCTCCGGGGTGCTCACCGTCACCGCCTCCCGAGCCGGGCCCTACTTCCTCAACTATTCGGTTGCCTACGGTTCGATGTTTGATACCGGTGATATCAGAGTCGATATTGTCGAGCGGGATTCGATTCTGGCGATGCCAGACGCCATGGTGCTTCACGGCACGGTCGGTGGTTACGTCGATGTTCTCGCCAATGATCATGACCCCTCCGGCTCCGTGCTCACCGTGGTGTCCCTCGCCCCTCAAGAACCCGATCTATTACGGGTGGCGATTGTCGATGGGCGCTGGGTTTGGATCCAGGCCAGGGCGGCCACCCCAACCGTGGAGTCCTGCCTGGTTCACTATGTCGTTACGGATGGCTCTGGCAATGAGGCGACTGGGCAGATTACGGTGACCTTCCGCCCCCGTACCGACAACGATCATGTGCGCTTGGTGGAAGACCATGCGGTCGTTAGGGCTGGCGATGTCGCCTTGATCCCCGTACTAGACAACGATGTCGCTGCCTCCGGCGGAAGACTTGAGCTTTACGCCAACACCGCCAACCCCAACCTGCCGCCTGGCCAGTTGAAGGTCTCCAATCCCGCCGTGCCGTCAACCCAAGCCTGGGAGTATGGTCAGGCCTTTGTTGACGGCGATTATGTCCGCTTTGTCGCGCCCGCATCGGTGGACTGGGTTGAGTGGATCCGGGTGGAATATCTAGCGGGAGTCCCCGGTGGCACCCCTGCCACTGGCGTGCTTTGGGTCGCGGTGATGCCCGCTCCCTCCGACCGCTATGTCAATCTGCCGCCCAACCCCGCCAACCTGGAAGTGCGCTGTGTCCTCGGTTCGACCGCAGAGATCTTTGTCTCACCCTATGGCCAAGACCCCGATGGGGATTCCGTGACCGTCGTCGGTCTAGCCGTGCCCCCGAAGTACGGTCGGATCACGGAGATTAGGGGTAATACTCTGATCTACGAGTCCTATCCGGATGCGAAATCCCCCGGCACCGACTCCTTCCAGTTCATCGTGAAAGACCGTTGGGGGGCGACGGCGATCGGCGGGGTCCGCATTGGGGTAGTCCGGCCGGGGCAGGTTCCCGAACCGGTCGCGATTGATGACTTCTACACCGCTCGACCGGGGTCGGTTATCTATATCCGACCGCTTGTCAATGACATTATCCCGGTGGGGACGGGCGCTGCGGTGATCAAACTTGATGGCTTCCCCCACGGGGTCTCCCTGGTGTCCGACCCGAATGATCCAACCCGCTTGACGAACCTGATCCGAGTGGCGGTTCCTGAGACGACCACCCAAGCCCTCACTTTCACCTATCACCTGGTCGCTGGCGGTCTGATCGGCCCCTCTGCCCAGGTCACTGTCCGGGCCCAGGAGAACTACAACAACCCGCCCCGGGTCTTCGATCACGTCGCTAGTGAAGCGAGAGATGGGGAGGTTAGGGTCTCGGTGCTGAAGGATGCCTGGGATATCGACGGACGCCATGAGGATCTCCAGATCGTCTCGGTGAGCGCTGGCCGGTTTGAATGCAAACCCGATCCGGTCACTGGCATCGATGAATGTGTGGTGATAATCCCGGTGACCGATCAGGCTCAGACCGTGGCTTATGTGGTGCAAGACCTCGATGGCGCCCAATCAGCGGCAGCGATCTTTGTTCCCGGTGGGCTCAAGGAAAAGCCTTACCTGATTAAAAGCTCATTGATCAACCTGGCAGTCAATGGGACAAAGACCATCTCCTTGGATGACTACATTGCCTCGCCGAGGGGCACCTCCTTATATGTCACCTTGGCCACTCGGGCTTGGACTTCCCCACAGGCTCACCTCGCGCTGACTCTAAACAGTGATAATGAAATCACGCTCACCGCCAAGAATGACTACATCGGGCCCGCCTCGCTCACCGTGGAGGTGAGGGACTCCCGGGATACTACCGACACGGCGGCCATGATTGGGGTCGTCACCATCCCGGTCCAGATTGGTCCAGTCAGCCCAGTGTTATTCTGCCCCAACGATACGATCGAAGTCGTACAAGGCGGCGCCGCCCGCACTTTGCCGATCGCTGAACTGTGTTACGCCTGGATGCCAACCCAGGAACTGGTCTCCCGGCTGACCTTCACGGGAACCTGGGCCGTTGGCAAAGAGCATTTCATGACCGTGAAGTCGGGTCGGACCTTGGATGTCCAGGCCATTAGCACTGCGAAACCAGGCTCCCACGGCTGGCTCCAGGTTGGTGTCGAAGGCTATGAGACGACTAGCGAGATTCAGTTCCGGGTGGTTGAGGCCCCGAAACCGGTGGTCTGGGTCGCCTCGATTACTGATGTTCAGCAGGGCGCGCCAGTCACAGTCCCGGTGACGGTAACTTCCCCCCTGAGCAGCCCGGTGCCAACCGTCGTTGAAGCCAAGGCCACCAAAGGTGATGTTGCGATAGAGATATCCGGCACCGACCTGCTGATAACTCCCAAACCGGACTTTGCCGGCGTCCTTTCCTTCACCGTCGTGGCTAGCGATCTCGCTGACTCCACGCGGTCTGATCGCTGGGTGACTGCCAGTTTCACTGTCACCGTTTATGGCCGCCCGGCTGCCCCGTCAGCTCCCCAACCGCTGGACGCGCGATCAGGAACGGCGCGGATGGTCTTTACCCCCGGCGCCGACAATGGTGCCCCGATTAAGGGCTACACGATCGAAACTGAGGGTGGCGGCACGACCAACTGCGGGATGAACACGACCTGTGAGATCAGCGGGCTGACCGATGGGGTGTCCTATCGCTTCCGCGTCAAGGCCAACAACAAGGCGGGCGACTCAGAGTGGAGCCCATGGAGTGTGCCCGTGACTCCTAGCGCTGCCCCCTGGCAGGTTCGTAATGTTGCTTGTGGCTCACCGATGAAGAACCAGGAGGTCACGATCACCTGGGAGGTGCCGATTGGCGGCTACCCTGCGACCAGTTATGTGGTCATGGGGCCAACCGGTTCCTACTCCGTGTCGGCTAGTGACCGCTCGGTCACGATCACCGGGCTCGAGAACCGAACTCACCAGTTCCGCGTTGTCGGTGAAAACGCCGCTGGCTTGGGTCAACCATCCCCTTATGTCACCTGTTGGGCTGCCGGGCCACCAACCTGGCCCCAAGGTGCCGCCGCGACCGTCCGTACCCAAAACCTCGGCGCTTCTCGAATGGTGCAGGTGGATTGGCCAGCCGCCTCGCCGAGTGGACCCGGACCGGTGTGGTATTCCGTCTACCGAATCAAGACCACCAGTCCGACGCCGGTTCTCATCGGTCGCACCCAAGACCTTTCGATCGGTGATAGTACGGTCGCCCTCAATGGCGAGACCTATACCTACCGGGTGGAAGCCGAGAACGGGGCCGGGTATACCGCCACCCTCAACTCGGGGATCTGGGTCTCCGGGGAGAGCCCCGGGGAATGGGGGGCAAATTCGGTCACCCTCACCGCCACTGGGGCGACCGGGGCGGTCAGGGTCAATATCGTCCAATTCCCTGATTGGCGTGGTGCTGACGGTGAGGTCACGGTGTTCTACCGCGATATCGCCATCGGCACAATCACGCCTAGTTCTCCGACCACTTACGTGACGATCACCGATCCTTCGATGAATGGCCTGGCTTTCACCGTCAACCTCCAAGCCTGCAATGAGTCCGGCTGTAATACGAACACGCCTTTTGCCCTCGCGGACGGTCCGTACGGGCCTCTCATTCTCGACCCTATTGACATCGATCTCGAAAATCGGCAACCCCGCGAAATCTGCTTCACAACTGGAGGCTCCGGCAACGGACGGCCCGCCAAGATCGACCTTTCGGCGTTGATCACGGGCACCACCACGGTAGTCCCCCTCGACATTTACGAGGTGGCGATACCAGCCGTTGGCAGCCACTCGGTTCGGGTCTGCGCAACAACCGAACCGGCCACCCAGATCACGATCTACGCCTTGATGTCCTCTACTAATCCGAACCGGAATATCTCTAGCAGCCACACAGTCTCGTCGCCCAACCTTGATAAGTTGCCGCGACCCGATCTCAAGGTGAGCCGCGATCAGAATCTGTTCGAGGGCCGCGCGGTTTGCGCTGAAGTCAGCTCGGCCACTATCGGCGCTGGGGTCGACGCTCGGCTCGAAATCACTCTCGACAATGTCCAAGTCGACACGGTCACCTATAGCGGCACCGTCCAGTACACCAGAAAATGCTGGGATGCTGGCGGCTACTCCAAAGCCGTCCAGTTCTCCGCTCAACTGATGACCCTGTCGAGCGAGTGGCGAGACTCCGACGCCAGCTATGTGGAAGTATCCTCGTTTATCCCCCGACCGGCTGCCTGGTCCCTCGGCCAAGCCTCGTTGAATCCGAGCCGGGATGGCCCGAAACTGTACTTCTCCGTTACCTCCCTCCCATCGGGCTCCAACTACGTCTTATTCACCATTGCGGGCACCGAGTATCGAACGAACAGCAACCTGCTGTTTCCGGTAGAGACGCCATTTGGTAGCACCTACGAGGCAACCAATGTCATCGCCTGTAAGGACGATGGTGGGGTGCCGATCTGCAATAACCCGTACGAGGAGATCCACGAAGGTTTGTCAGCGACACCGTATGGCAAGTTACGGGTCGATTATGTCAGCTCGTCGAAAGATAATGGTATGGCTTGTGCGGTGTTTAGTTACGACAAAGGCGGCGCCTCAGCGGCTTTGGCGATGACGAATGATCTAGACACCACTCCGGTCACCGATACCGGTAGCCAAGTCCATCAATGCGTCGCCATTCAGCCCTCGGTCTCCAGGGTAGTCTTTGTCGTGACGCTAACCGATACCTCCGGCTTTGAGCGCGGTGTTGTTCAGGCCGATTACTCCGTGGACTTCCCGTGACGGCTACCCCTGGTGGTGACGAGCGCGTAGGGCGTCGATATCGAGATAGTGACTCGGCATCGCCGCCTCAGGCGTGCCATCCTCCCACGGATCGTACGGCTTGTCCTCGCCATCCTCAACGAAACCCTGGGAAGGATCGAAGGGGTTGACCAACTGGTGCATCTTGGCGGCGGGAATCATGTCGTGGTGACTAATCGCTTCGTCGGGCAGCGATTCCAAGACCTCGTGGATATAGCCGCTGACGGCCTCCACTAGCGGTACATCCCGGTGCTCGCGTTGAGACTGATACCAACGGTAGTCGAGTAACTCATGAAAGATCTGGGCCGGTTCCCGTTTGTCCCGCAACTCAAGGGGGATCTGACCCATGACCGGTTCAAAGATCTCGGTCAGCCACTTATGGGCGACCACCGCCTCATCAACAATCGTCTGACCGGTATGAAAGCGGTAGGCATCGAGGTCATTAAGGATTCGGCGCGCCTGATTCTCTTCGGTGTCGAGCCCGGTCAAGCGCATTAATCGCCGTCGATGATGGCCAGCGTCAACCACCTTCGGCTGGATCCGGATCACCGAGTGGCCGGCACTCCCGGTCTCGGTCTCAATAGCCATCTCGGCGACATCGAACCCTAGCGAGTTGAGGCGGCGGACCCGACCTTCGATCCGTTCGGCTTCTGAACCAGAGAACTCTTCGGTCCCGGTCAACTCCTGCCACAGATCGCGGTAGCGTTTCATCACCGTGTCCACTAGCCGGAGCGGATCGAAGGGTTCGAGCAGCAACCCACCGGCCTGGAGATCGAGAAAATCCCCGTAAAGGTTGTTACGCGCGATCTCCAGATCCTGGCGGCGTTGGCCCTTGGAGAGCCGGGGATGCATCTCCGCGGTCTCCGCATCCACCAGATAAGCCGCAAACGCGCAGGCATCGCGGCGAAACAGGATATTCGACAGCGAGATATCACCCCACTTGAATCCAATCAGGTGGAGCCGGGCGATCAGAACCACCATGGCATCAAGCAGCCGCGAGACCGTCCCCTTGCGTACGCCCGGAGAAAACAGCGAGCGGTAAGGCAAGGAGAACTCCAGGTGGCGGGTCAACAGGATCGGATCAAGCGATTGGCCCTGAGCATCTTCGCGTCCCGTAATCACCCCAATCGGCTCTACCGCCGGGGTGTTAAGCCGGTTCAGATCCTGAAGGAGACGATATTCGTGGAGAGCGAGATGCTCCACCACCTCCTTGGCCGCATAAACCGAGTCGCCCACCTGAATAAACCGCACAACATGGCGCGACAACCCGCGGGGCAGCGCCACCAGCAGATCCACCGGCCACTCAGCTAGTGGCGTCTCCCAAGGAAGCGGCAACAGCCGCGAATCCGGACTAGCCGACAGAAACTTGGGCACTAGCCCTCCTCTCACGCCCCCTCACGCCCCACTCCATCCTCTCCCCGACCGAACTCGGCGGGGAGCCTATTGCGCGGCCAGTTAGGCGAGCAGGAAACCCCGTAATCGGGAGTCGAACTAGCCCAAGTGGCCGCGCAATCGAGTAGGTTAGGAAATCCTTAGTTGGGTTTGGTTGGAGAAGACGTGGATCATCTTGGCCGGGGCGTTTAGCCTGACTAGGCCGGCGCGACGGTCAACGTGACGTGCTTGGATGCGGGCGACGATCTGTTGCGCGGTTAGCTTGGCATCTTCATCGAGACCGGCCAGGGTGCCGTAAAGGTAGGTGTCGGAGCCGAGCTCCTCGACCACCGAAACGTCAACCGCGATCCCGGCATCGTCGATTTCGAAGTTCTCCGGACGGATTCCGAGGGTGAGGGTGTCCTCACCGGAAGCCCGGGCCAAGATTTCACGGGCCACAGGCACGACATAGTCACCAATCTGCACGCCGCCGTCAACAATCGGGCCGGAGAGCAGGTTCATCGCCGGCGAGCCGATGAAGCCCGCGACGAAGAGATTGTCTGGCGCATCGTACAAGCTCAAGGGGGAGTCGACCTGCATGAGCAGACCATCCTTCATTACCGCGACTCGATGGCCCATCGTCATGGCCTCGACCTGGTCGTGGGTCACGTACACCGTCGTGACGCCGAGCCGAGTCTGCAGGGCGGCGATCTGGGTCCGGGTCGAGACGCGCAGTTTGGCGTCGAGGTTCGACAGCGGTTCGTCCATCAGGAAGACCTGGGGAGAGCGGACGATAGCGCGACCCATCGCCACCCGCTGGCGCTGGCCACCGGATAGGGCCTTCGGCTTGCGGCCGAGGAAGTCCTCTAGGCCGAGCAGCTTGGCCGCCTCCATCACCCGTTCTTGACGCTCCGCCTTGGGCACATTCTGCATTTTCAGCGCGAAACCCATGTTGTCAGCGACCGTCATGTGGGGATAGAGAGCGTAGTTCTGGAACACCATCGCGATATCGCGGTCCTTGGGCGGGAAGTCGGTGACATCGCGTTCACCAATAAAGATCCGACCCTCATTGACCTCTTCGAGGCCAGCGAGCATGCGCAGCGAGGTGGACTTTCCGCAACCGGAGGGACCGACCAAGACCATGAATTCGCCGTCGCCAATCTCAAGATCGAGTTTGTCGACGGCGGGGTGATCTGAACCGGGATAGATGCGCGTTGCGCCTTCAAATGACACAGTAGCCATAGCGATATTAACCTTTCCACGGGCAGGTACGTGCCCGACGATCCTTAGTGGAGGGGTAATCCCTTCAGGATCAAGTTTTCCACGTTTCTCGGATTCGTCAAGGGGATTAGCTAATCGGTTATAGATTAGGCTTACCCAAGGCCGATTTGGTCAAGTTGAAGGTGAGGCTTCGAATGGACGAAAAAGACGACCCTGCAGTCGATGATGTTGCGTCGGCTTGGGAGACGTACGAAGACTCCGTTAGTGGGGTTAACGACGAGACCGAGCCTGGTGACGAAGAGGAAAAACCCTGGTGGGACGACCCCTCGATGCCCTGGAAACACAAGCCGACCCGTTCCGATCTAGTTTGCTGGGCCCTGATCGCGGTGGTCGGGATCTACGGCTTGGCCTTGCTCCCCTTGCGCGCCATCCTGATCGGCTGGAGCCCACCCGCTGCCGCGATGATCACCGGCGGACGGACCTCCGTGGTCGCCACCGGCGCTTGGTACGAAAGCTTCGGCGGGCCGATCATCGTCTACTGGCTGGTGGCGGCGGTCTCCCTGGTCAAATTCTCTTGGGTCTACTGGTGGGCCGGCAAGCTGTGGGGAACCGGGATTGTTGACCTGTTCTCGGGCCAGTCCGCGCGGGCTAGGCGCCGCGCCGAGCGAGCCGTAAGCCTCACCAACCGCTTCTCGCTGCTGGCGATCTTCCTCACCTTCCTGCCAATCCCCTTCCCGATGCCGGTCGTCTACGCCGCCATCGGCGCCGCCGGGACTCCCTTGAAACGTTTCCTCCCCCCGGTCATCCTGATCTCCACCCTGTTCCAAGCCGGCTACCTCACCCTCGGCTGGTGGATCGGCGAACCCGCCGTCGCCGTCGTCAACCTCTACGCCAAGTTCATGTGGTACGTCGCCCTCGGCATGATCGCCGTGATGATCGCCACCTGGTGGTGGCGCGAACGCGCCAAACGCAAAGCGGGAAAACTAGAGTTGTACTAGGCATCGAAGATGCCGTGCCAGGCATCCAAGATGCCGCACACTTGCGTGTACGCTCGCAAAGCTCGCGTAGCCTGGACAAGCGCAGCGCCGTCCGGGAATAGCCTGGTGAGCGTATCCGCCGAGGGTAA
>JAIRKB010000149.1 GCA_031260385.1 Propionibacteriaceae bacterium
CACTCCTCGTTCTGACGGAAGCGGAACGGGAGAAGGCCAAACGTTATATCGCTGGGTTGCCTGAGAGCAATACGATTTTGCATCTCGATTTTCACACTGAGAACGTTCTCGTTGATGGCAGCGATTGCGTCACGATTGACTGGCTCACGGCCGTACGAGGGTTTCCGGAAGTTGAGGTTGGCGTGATGGATTACCTCTTCCATTACGGTCTCCTATTC
The DNA here is from genome assembly GCA_031260385.1 of Propionibacteriaceae bacterium. Classification (GTDB taxonomy): domain Bacteria; phylum Actinomycetota; class Actinomycetes; order Propionibacteriales; family Propionibacteriaceae; genus WQYJ01. The sequence continues at coordinate 219 of JAIRKB010000149.1, forward strand.
CCCGGAGCCAGCAAGATCCAGTTGGCTTTCTACACTGCGGTTCGCTCTTTTGTATACAAGGGCTACCTCAAGCGCTATCTCAAGGTGACCGATCTTGACTTGGCGAATGTTAGGAAATGGAAACTGCTGTCGCTCATCGTCCGACGCCGGGTCTGGGCCCACGAATTTGAGAAGCCTACGCTCACGGAACAGATGAAGGCCCTCCTCGCTGAAATCAATATTTAAGTCAGGGCCATGTTATGGATGATGTCCCCAAGGCTATTGCCCGGATACGCGATTGCGTGCAGAAACTATCTGCCGGTATCGGGCTAGAAGAGGTCGTCATCGTTGTACGGGTGGTCGGACAAAGCGAACAAAGGGCTTATGTTGCTTACTCGCCAGACCTAACCCAACCGTTCGCTTCCGATCTTGGTGCCACCTTGCTAGATGACACGACGCTAGCTGGTTGGAACAACCTCATACATACGGTCTTTCGTCTTTGCCCTGAAACCCGTGTCGTCATCCGGGCAAAGTCTGCCTACAGCCAGGCGGTAGCCCAGCAATACCGCCACATTCCGCCGGTCCTTGATGACATGGCCCAGATCATTGGTGTGCACGCTCGGGTCATCGATTCTGCCGATGAGTCACGTTTGAAAAAAGCCCTAGCTAACGGCGGTGCCTGTCTGCTCAAGGGCGGCAGGCAAGGTGTTGGATCGATCGCGGCCGCCTCAAGCTTTCCCCACGCCGAAGCGGCGGCGTTAGTTTTGGAGAAGACGGCGAGAGTGTTCTGGGATGCCCAGGTCCTGGGTGGGGCTCAGTCGGTCAACCCAATTGAGGCCTGGCTGATGCATTTGGTTTTCAAGATGAAGTATTCCCAGATGGAGTTCAAGGCCACCCATCGCAGCGAGAAAGATTTCGCACGCCGGATTCCCGAGGACGAGATGGCAATCCGGCAAGACATCGTCGACGCTGGTTTACGTATGCTCGACAAGAACCTAGTCCAAGGAACCTGGGGGAATATTTCTGTGCAATTGGATGACCAGTTCATGCTCGTTACCCCTTCAGGCATGGAGTATGACCGGCTTTCTCCGTACGATATCGTACGGGTCGACATGCACTCACTGGAGTACGAAGGAAACCTGAAGCCCACCTCAGAGAAGCGGATCCACGCCGAGCTGCTCAAGAAGAAAGCTGATGTCCGAAGTGTCATCCACACCCACCCGGTCAGCGGTTCGGTTTTCGCCGCAGCCCGAAAACCGGTCCTCGCGCCTGACCAGGCCAGCAAGAAACTCCTAGGCGAAGACGCTGCGGTCGCCAGATATGGTCTCCCCGGATCAAAACGTCTCGCCAAAGCCGTGCTTGAGGCTATTGGCGAGAACCGAGCCTGCATCATGGAGAACCACGGCACGCTCGCCTGCGGAACCTCCCTCGATGATGCCCTTGGAAAGTGCGAAGCTCTAGAGCAACTCGCCGAAAGCCAGATCAGAACACTGCTCCCAATCAATAACGAGAGCCTTAGCTGAGGGGGAGGGGTAGACTAGGGCAATGACTAATACCCCATTTCCATATTCTGCTGCTCCCGACGATCTCCGCCTCAGTGACGAACTGGGTTTGACTGCGGAGCAGGAATCGGAGCTGAGGCCCGGTCTCTGGGAGATACTGGTTGCCAATGGCGTCGAGATCGAGGTCGAGGAGCTCAAAGAGGAATACCTGATTGATCTGTCGTGGGATGTCGACGAGACGCTAGTCACCAGGGCCTGGGAGGAACTGCTCGCCGCCCGTCGCGCCCAGCAGGCGGCCTGGCCGGCGGAGATTCGGGAGACGGCGCTGACTCGGGCTTTTGCGGAGTTGGCCGATATTGGGGTGGTTGCTCGCCAGGATTTCTCTTGTTGTGGCACTTGCGTCAACGCGGAGATTGGGGACGAGCGCGATGACTCTCGCAGTTGGCGGGGTTACATTGCCTTCCATCATCAAGATGCTGAGCGAATTCCCGAGGATCGGGAGACCTACATTAACTATGGTGTCTTTGTTGACGCCTACTATACGGACAAACAGTGGAAGGCGCTCAAGCGGAAAGGCCAAGAGAAGACTTATCTCGGCCTCGTCTTGGAACTGATGCGTGGTGAGGTCATCCCGCTGTTGGAACGCCACGGCATCACGGTGACTTGGAATGATTCACACAACCAGCGCATCTTGTTGAGTAATGTCGATTGGTACGCCGCCGTCTAGATGTCCGTTCAGTCTTCCGTCGAAGGTGAGCTGGTCAAGGCGTCGAGTAGTTCCTTAAGGATGATCGCTCGTTCGGTTGGTGGGTAGTAAGCGTGCCAGGAATGCTCTAGGGTTAGGCGTTTTTTGGGCGCGTTGCTCAGGTGGTTCCATAGTAGGTCGGCGCTGGTCAAGGCGACGTTTTCGTCGTTGACGGAGTGTACGAGAGTTACTGGCACGCTCACCTGGGGCAGATTGCCCTTGGTTAGCCGCATCAACTTGATCAGTTCCAGGACAGGCCTCAGCCAGAGGGGGTAAGCCGCCATGGGGGTGCTGGTCACTCCGACCGAGGCAATATAGGTCTGCTTTATCGGATTGGACTTCGGCATGACTAGTAGTTTTAGGTGTTGGTAGAGGGAACGTGGGCCATAGTTCAATCGCATCGGAGCCGCCAGCATAAAGACACCGCTGACATGGTTTTCGCCCACCAGGCTGGCATTCAGAGCCAGTAGCCCACCCATGGAATGGGTGACCAGGAAAGTGCGACCATACTGCCCACGCAGCCTGGCAAGCTCGCGGTCAAGATGACTTTGCCAGCATTTATAGCCATGTTTGGCGAACTCCCACCCGGATCCACCGTGTCCCGGTAGCAGGATCGCCTTACTGGCGTAACCATGCGCCGCAACGAGAGCGACCATGTCGTCAAACTGCTCCGGACGTCCCAATAACCCGTGGACAAACACAACAACAGTGTCAGAATCACGGGCCGGTATTTCCGTTAGGGTAGTCGGGGGGTGGGGGAGAGGAGCTGGGTTGGAAGTAAGCATGGTTATTAGGCTGGTTTTCGCGCTGTGACAAGGTATAGCGATTTCATCGTCCTGGGGATGAGGTTGATCTCTACTTGGTCCAACCCGGCATCCTGGGCCCAGGTTTGGAGGGTTTGGGCGCTGGCGAACCTTCCGCCGTCGAGGGTTTGCACGAGCCAGCCCCAGAAGCGGTTGATCAGCCAGTTTTCGAGTAGGGGATCGCCGATGATGAACAGGCCGCCAGGTTTCAGAACGCGGAAGACTTCGGTGATGGCTTGGGGTTGGTTGGTCCAATGGTGCAGGGTCAGAGAAGCTGTCACCAAATCGTAGGCGTCCGAGTCTACGGGGAGGGCTTCGGCAGACCCGGTTTTGAAGGTGATATTTTTGGCTCCCACAAAGCGTTTCGACTGTTTCACATCAACGGCAGTGATGGCAGTTTGGGGTAGGGTCGCAGCGATCGTACGAGTGAAGACACCATCGCCGCAACCAATGTCTAGCAAGGATTTTGGCGCTGGCCGGTAGCCTAATATCGCTTCAAGGATGGCAGTATGTACGGATCGCATGGGCTCACTTAGTCTGTGTCGTCACTTGGTAGGTCGATTTTACTAGCGGATGTATTCTGGCAGCAAAGCAGGCCGCGTGATGAAATACTGGTTACTATGAAGGATCAACCGGTTTATGCCGATGAGATGCTCGACTTTCCACCTGGCTTGTTGGGGGCGCGTGAGGTCAGGCCAGTAGAGGAACGCTCGCTCTATCCCGATGCCGCTCTCATGTCGGTGGAGCCAGCCCCGTCTGGTCGGCGGAGGGTGAAAGTGCGACGTTCCCAGGTCGGACGGGTGTTTTCGCTGATCGGCGGGATCTTTGCCGGTGTCGGGGTCTTCCTGGCGACGATTGGGCTAATTCTGGGGTTGAACCTAGACCCCTTTGAGGGAACCCTTGTTTTCTCGATCTTGGGTGTGATCGGGGCCGTCTTTGGCACGATCGGGATCACTTTCGTCCTCATCACCGCCATCCAGCGACGGCGTAACCAGCGACTGCTTGATCGGGGAGTGCGCATTGACGCGGAAATCGTTGGGTTAGCCTCCGACCTGATGGTCAACTACAACGGTCAGCACCCCTGGCGGATTCGTTGCCTCGGCTACCTGCCCCAGTCCGAGCAGCGTCGTACCTTTCTCAGTGACGGTTTTATGGAGGTGCCAACCTGGGCTCTCCAAGAGACCGGGACGACGACCTTGCCGGTCTACCTCGACCCGACCAACCCAATGCGCTACTACGTCGACGACTCGGCGTTGCGAGATTTCATGAGCGTGAAGTAGAGCACATGGGATCCCCGTAAACATCGTTCTATCTTCCTTAAGTCGAAATGTCCACAGGGAACCATGACAACTTCTCTAGTTCACATGGGGTCGGGTGCGAGGCATGGGGTCGGATCTGGTGGAAAGATTGTGTGTATTTCCTTGTCAAATGGGGTATGAATCGGTGGTTTGGGGTTGCCAAGCCAAGGGAAACCGTGATAGACTTCGTACATACGTTCGAGTAATTGGTGAGGGGGTGAACTTTATGAACACAACCACAATCGGATCATCACGGGAAAGCCTTGATGCTTTGATAAACCTAGTAGAGCTGTTTCCTGATGACCGGTCTAGTCTTGGGTTAACGCAGCGGCTTGATCTTGCTGTGGCGGCGTTGACTCTGTCTTCTCAAGTCCAAGC
>JAIRKB010000225.1 GCA_031260385.1 Propionibacteriaceae bacterium
CGCGTTCCTTATGCCGGATCTGGCCAGTCGAGGACCCGCAAGCCATGACCGTAATGCCACTGTGCTCGGCGATAAACGGAATGTGCATATGGCCGTGGATGACCATCGGGATCTTCCAGTGCTTGAGCCAGCCGAGGAAAGCGCCGGCATCAATCAGTTTCATGAACTCATCCAAGAAGCCCTCTGGCAGAATCTTCCGGAACCATTCATCTTGGTAGTTATCGGGGTGCGGGATCGGCAAGACATGGTGGTGGAGGACGGCGATCAGCAGATAATCCGCTAGGTTGTCAACGCAATCGAGAATCGCGTCCATCTGCGCCATTTGAGCCTGACCAATCTCCCCTTCCGCAAACCGCCCATTAGTGTTCGAGTTGAAGAGCAGCAGAATCGTCTTGTGCTCCTCAAGAGTCTCAATCTTGGGAAACTCACTCATCAGATTGGCGATCTTCCTCCGGCGGCACCAAGAGGCCAAGCCGTGGTTATTGACGTCATGGTTGCCCAAGACACGAATCGGGGCATGACCACTCCCCTGCTCCAGGAAGTCTTCAAACTCCCGGTAGTCGGCCTCATAGGAACGCTTAGGGCTGTCCACGACATCACCGGTCACCACAAAGCCGACACAATCCTCCGGCTCAAAGCTGGCGAGCTGGGTGTTAACCAAGGAGCGTAACCGCTTCTGGACCACATCGACGCCTTTGGCTCCAAAATGTAGATCGCTTAACTGGAAAAGGTAGTGATTTTTCCGCGCTAGGCCCTCGGTGAGTAGGGTCAGTCCCCCGCTCGACGGGCGCTCCTGGACCGTCTCATAGGCTCGACGCAGCTCGCTTTCCTGTCTGACTGGTACGAAAGCAAAGTCCTCATCACTGGTCCAGAAGAAAACCGCTGGCCACAGATCAGCTTGCCGCAACGCCACCTCGAAATGAGGAAAGGCATCCAGGATGGTGACCGAGCGCCCTGAGACCTGGGGTTGCATGATTAGCCAACGGTCGGAAGCCGGGGTGCCAATCAGCTGTTCGAGCGCTTTCGACCCGGTCAAGAACCGATCATCAAATGGTGTCGCTCCCCCAGCTAGCCCGGGCAGCATCAGTGACTTAACGGCGCAGCGGTCGAGCACCTCCGAGAGTTCGTGTAAGGCTTCGACGGTGTCGCTATGCACCTGCGGCAAGCCCTCCTCCCCCTCAACCGCTGCTGGCGCGGCCAGCCGTTCGCGAATATCCATCCGATCACGGGTGGCGCGGACCTGACGCAGACTCCGCGCATACCGCTTCGCATCCTTGGACCGCGTCTTGGTCTGAAACCCATCCAGAAAATCCACGAACTCGACATAACTAACCGGCGAGGTGTAGATGTCGCGATAACAAGACAAGACCTTGCCAAAGGTCAAATTGCCGACGATATTCGCCGTTTCCAGTGAGAACCGTTGCGCCATGGTGCTCCTCCCCCATTGCCTGACTATCGCTAAGCTACCCTGCTTCCAACCCTAGCCACTCTACTAGACCGCCCCCAGATTCGAGAACACCTTTTGGTGGGAATAGATCGGTCTGGTATGGCGTTTTCTTAAGTGACTCACAAACACCTGGAGATGGAATGTATGCCGTGAATAACAATGATTTTGCCCCTCGGATTGAGATTACTTTTAACTGTACGTCTGGCCATGAGTTTACGAAGACTTTTGCGGCTGATGTCAGTGTGCCACCGACTTGGGAGTGCCCGCATTGCGGGCAGTTTGGGGCGCAGTGCACTCAGACGATCACGCCGATGAGCGCACCGAGTCGCAAGACGCACTGGGATATGATCCTGGAGCGCCGCGATATGGACGAACTGTCGGTGATGTTGCTGGAACGGGTCGACGAACTACACCGTCCCAACTGACCCCCCGAAACGTTTTTTCCACCATACGACGGCCTGGGTGACTCGATAGCGAAGTCCCCAGGCCGTTGTCTTTAACAAGGCCTCGATAACGATCGCCGTGCTCATCTTTGATTGGCCGCGTTCGCGTTCAACGAAGGTGATCGGGACCTCGACCACCGTTAAGCCCCGGGACTTTACCTGCCAGGTGAGATCGACCTGGAAGTTGTAGCCCACCGACGTGATGTCGTCGACGATGGCGAGCAGGGTTTCGGCGCGAAAGGCGTTGAAACCACCGGTGACATCGGCAAGGGGCATACCCATCATCAAACGGATCCACCACGAACCGCCACGGCTGAGCAGTTCACGGGATTTTGGCCAGTTGACGACCGATCCTCCCGGCACATAACGCGAGCCTTTCACCATATCGGCCCCGTCAAGGGCCTCCAGGAGTCGTGGCAACTGCTCGGGCTGATGTGAGCCGTCGGCGTCCATCTCGACTAGGGCCTCATAGCCGCGTTTCAAACCCCAGTTAAAACCAGCTAAATAGGCGGCGCCAAGGCCTTTCTTGGCCTGACGGTGGAGGACGTGGATCTGCGAGTCAGTCTCCGCTAGTTGATCGGCCAGACGACCCGTACCATCCGGCGAATTATCGTCGACAATCAAGACGTCGGCTGAAGGTACGGCTTGGCGCAGGCGGCCGCAGACAATTTCGATGTTCTCCAACTCATTAAAGGTTGGAATGATGACGAGGACCCGTTGGAACGAGGGCATCAGGATACCTCCAAGTTATAGCCGATTACGTAGCATCATCGAGGATCGCTTCGGGGGGTGAAGCTTCCAGTCGATTCCGGGTGCCTCTTCGTACGAAATAGAGCACCGCAACACCTAGACAGCCTAGCAGCGGAAGGAGGATGCTGGCCACATCAAATCCGGCGCGACAAGCAATTGCAGGTGTAATGTGGCTGCGCAACGGCACTGTGAAAACCTGGACATCGGAGGCTCTCATCGTTGACTGATAGACGACCACCCCATGGGAGTCGATCCAGCCAGTATGGGAGTTGGTGGTCGCCAACAGGATCTCCCGGCGCGACTCCATCGCCCTAACCTGGGTGATTTTTTGCTGGTGAGGGATCTGATCAGAACCGGTCGCCCAAGCGTTGGAGGTCTGTTCGACCACGACCTGGGCGCCCGGTCGATCCTTCGGCAAAAACACATCGTCGACGGTGGCATCGTAGGCCACCTCATAGCAGATCCAGAACCCGACCTGAAGGCGGCGCCCATCGACCGTAACGTCGAAAACCCCCGGCCCAGTGCCCGGGATCGACTGGCGGCCAACATAGGCCAGATCAGGAATCAGATCCAGGAAAAACTCCCGAACCGGAATCCACTCCCCGAAAGGAACCAGGTTGCGTTTGCTATAGGTCGCGGTGACTGACTGGTCGGGGGTCCACCACAATGAGGTGACCTGCCGTTCGTCATCACCGGGACCATTGGTGATCACCCCAACCAGGATTGGCATGCCGACCAGATCGACGGCTAGGCGAATGGCTTGGGCGGTGTGGCGATCGGTGTACGGGTCGGTCGCTGTCGAGTTCTCCGGCCAGACCACGAAATCGGGGGTCTGGACCTGGCCCGTACAGATCTGGGCGGCCAGGATGATGGTCTCAGCGAGGTGGTTGTGTTCGACGCTGTAACGAGGGCCGAGGGCGTCGAGGCCTAGTCCCGGCACATTACCTTGAACCACTGCTACCGTGACTTCCCCACCGTCTGGAGCAGGATCGTACATACGGCCGAGCAGCCCTCCCCCAGCAGAGATCACTAGCAACCCTGCTACCACCCCGATCGGGAGCCTTTGCAAGGAGCGCAGGGTCAGTGGGCGTTCGCCAGAGACCACCGGCCAGACCAGCCAGGCTAAGGCGAAGCCCGTCACGACAATAACAAGCGACACCCCGGTTGCGGAGATGATCGGAAAGAGCCCGTCGATGAGGGTCCCCGGCGCCGTATAGGCCAGTCGACCCCAGCCGAAGCCGCCCCAGGGTGCGCGGGCGCAGAGCCATTCGAGCCCCATCCAGGCCGCGACACCGGCGAAACCCCAGGCACGGGTCTGTCTCGTCACCGAGATGATGAGGGCGACGGCAGCATACCAAAGCGCTAGCCAAACCATCAGCGCGGCCCACACGGGCACCCCCAGCACACT
>JAIRKB010000305.1 GCA_031260385.1 Propionibacteriaceae bacterium
CAAGGCCACGAAACTCGTTTACTGACCCGGGCCGCCGGGGGCGACTATCTCTGGGATGCCCGCCCCGGTTCCGTACCCCCCGAAGCGATCACCTGGGCCCAAGGGGTCATCTCACTTAATGGCGCCAGCCTAAACCACCTGCCATGGACCGCCTCCTACCGCCGCCTAATCGAGTCTTCCCGGGTGTACCCTTCCACCGCCCTCGCCCAGGCCATTGCCGAGTCCAGCGACCCACCCCAGGTCTGGGTCTCGGGCTCCGCAATCGGCATCTACGGTGACGCCGGTGACCAGATCCTTGATGAGACCGCACCCCCAGGCGAGACCTTTCTCGCCGATGTCGTCCAAAAATGGGAAGCAGCCACCGAGACCGCGCGCGCTCACACCCGGGTCGTCCTCGCCCGTACTGGTATCGTCCTCGCCCGCGACGGCGCCTTACGTCCGCTCGGACTAGCGACCCGCTTCGGCTTCGGCGCCCGGATCGGCCCCGGCACCCAATGGTGGGGCTGGATCTCGCTGATCGACGAAGTCCGCGCCCTGATCCACGCCCTAGAAATGGACTCCATCGTCGGCCCGGTCAACCTAGTCGCCCCCCAACCCGTCCAGGCCAACGACATCACCCGCACCCTCGCGAAAGTGCTCCACCGCCCCCACGCCCTGGTCCTCCCCTCCCCCCTAATCCGCCTAGCCATGGCCGGTGCCGACGAGTTACTCCTAAACTCACAGCGCGTCCACCCCCAAACCCTCCTAACCACCAACTTCCCCTTCCACCACCCCGATCTCCAAACCGCCATCACCGCTACCCAATGATTGTGCGGCCACTTAGGCTAGCCCTAGAAGGCCCACATCATGGTATTACTCGCCTAACGGGCCGCGCATTTTTCAGTCTCCTTGGGCGCCCTTACGCAAGGGGTATTTTTGGATAAAGTGGCCTTTGAAGTCGACATCGTAGGCTGCTGAGCGGACCAGGTAGATGATCGGGTCTTATTTTTGTACTAAAAGGGATGGGGCGGGCCGATGTGTACAATGTTGACGAGGGCGCGACCTTACGGGGTCGAATCCTGGTTTCAGTTGATTCAAGTGAGGGCAGCAAAGGTGGGGATCACAGAGGTCAAGAAGATCGGTATGGGCGTGATGGGAGTGACCTTCGGGGTTATCTCCTTGGCCAGCTGTAGTAGCGATGTTCCCAAGAAGGGTCCCTCCCCGACGGCGGCCTATAAACTGGCCGATGGCACCTACGCCGGGCCGGTGGTGAAACACAAACACGGCCCGATCCAGGTGCAGATCACGGTTGTCGACGCCCAGATTGCTAATGTTGTTGTTCTTCAGAGCCCTAGAGAAACCCCGCGATCGGTCGAAATCAACCAGGACGCTCTCCCCCAGCTTAACGACGCGGTCTTGGCCCAACAGTCGACCTATATCGACTTTGTCTCCGGAGCCACCTTGACCAGCAAGGCGTACGTCGAGTCGCTCCAAGGCGCGATTGACCAAGCCAACCAGGCTTAACGTGGCCCGCCGCTTGGTTGCTACCCACCCGGTAATGGGCACGATAGCCAGCCTGCATCTGATTAGTTCTAACCTCGCTCAAGCCGCATTCGACCAAGCCGCCGCCGCCTGCTGGGCAGAACTTGATGACTTGGAGCGAATCTTTAGCCCTCACGATGAGCGCTCCGAGATCCGCCGCTTGGCGAGCGGTGAACTCATGCTCGGCGAGGCGAACCCCCTGGTTAGTACGGTGGCTGAGGACTGCGAAGAGGCCCGGGAGCGAACCAGGGGTCTGTTTGATCCTTGGTCGAAGGGCTGGTTCAACCCCACTGGTTACGTCAAAGGCTGGGCCGCCGAGAGGGTAGCCGAGCGCTATCTAGCTCCTCTTCTGGCTTCCCTTGGTGTTGACGCCATTGGCCTCTGGCTTGGCGGCGACATCTGGCTGCGGACTAACTCGGACTCCGATTGGGTCTGGCAGGTCGCGATTGCCGATCCCCACCACCCAGGTGGGATCAAGGCCAGACTTGAGATCAAAGATGGTGCCGTCGCGACGTCGGGGATCGCTGAACGCGGACTCCACATCGATGATCCGCGCACCGGCGAGCCAGCCACCACCGTGGCTTCGGCCTCGGTGATCGCCGACCGTCTCGTTGACGCTGATCTGTGGGCAACCACCGCTGTGGTCGCCGGTTTCGACAACCTCGATTGGATCAGCCAAGCGGGCACCCGCGCTGGATTACTAGTCGCCAACAATGGCCGTACCCGCCGCTGGGTCGGCGCCTACGAGCTTGTCGAAGCGGGCAACCAGTAGGGGTGTACGATCCTAATCAGTCGCTAGTGACCTCGTAGTGGCACCCATCAGTGCCCAGGGCTAGAGTCTTTACAGCCACCAGATTGTCGGACCAGTTGTCGAGCACCCTCAGGGTTTGCAGACTCTCGCAACCGACATAGAAGTCTCCGATCAACTTGGTTTCAGCGTAGAGGGTGATCGTGGTTAGGGCATGGCAGTTATAGAAGACCATCTTCTCAACTGACGGCAAGGTCGCCGGCAGTTCGATTTCCGTCAGGCTCTTGCAGTTGCAGAAGGCCAGATTACCGATATTTCGCAGTTCGGAAGGTAAGACGATCTTGGTTAGGCTGACGCAATCGCTAAAGGCCGCACTCGGAATATGCTTTAGGCTTGCAGGCAGAATCAAGGTTTCCAAGCCATTACAGTTAAGAACCCCTTGTAGCTCTTCGACCCCCTCCGGCAGCACAATCTTCGTGATGGTGTGTTGGCCATAGAAAGCTAAGGTGCCGATCGCCCGGACGCCTAGAGGAACCTCCACCTCACGACTCCCCCCGTTGTATTTGATGAGCATACCGCGATCAATGGTGAAGTCAGGACTATCCATATGCACGGCAAACTGGTTTCCACAGTATCCGCAGGTGGCCAAAGTCTCGCCTTCTTGGACCCGCATCGTCCCGCCACACGCCGTACAAGCAATTTTACTTAGTATCACGTTCTTTCCCTTAACTAAGCCAGCGTCCTGGCTGTGATATAGGAAAGTCTACGGTCTAACAAAAGGTCGTTGCTCACTGAGCGAAAACTAGCGGGCCTAGAGCAGGCCTGGGACACCAACCACCTCGTCGATGTCCCCGCCAGATTCCATACCAACCGGTGACTGCGGCCGAGGCGGCCGAGGCGATGGCGATTGACACGTTTTCCCCTGTCACCAGCCATTTAAGCCTCTAGCGTTTGCACTACCAAACCGCTAGGATGCCATTATGTCAGTTAGATCTTGGCCCCCCACGATGGTCGCTGCGAGTGTTGCCTATTGGTTGAGTATTGCTTGTTTGGCGGGGATCGCGGTCGCGGCGATTTTTGATCAGTCTCCATATAGTAAAGGTTTGCTGATCGGCCCGTTAGTCCTAATTCTTATCTCGCCGCTCGTACTTGGCGCCATCTTACTTGCGGAGCGGCGGAAGGCCGGACGGACGGTTCTCTCGGTATACGTCCTGATTTGGACGGGGATTGTGGTGGCCGCAGCGCTCAAGTTTTCCGAAGCGCCGCCGTCCCCACTACTCACGGTGCCAACCATTGGGCTGATTGTGGCGACGGTGCTGAGTTGGTTGCCAACCTCACGCCCCTTTTTCCAAAGAGGCTAATCCCCTAAGGCCCGGCTACAGCGCCTCCCGAACCCCGGGGTTTCAACCGGCCCCGGTGGCATGAAAAGAGGCATTTTCAATTTATCGTGATATATATATTCATATGTTGTCAGCGTTCCCGGCGAGGCAGAGCCTCCAGTCCCAACAAGCTTCTCCGATTTCGCATACACCCGGTCTACCAAAGGGTGCGAGATGGCGTCGACTTGGCGCACTGGCTTGTGCTATAACCTTGGCCTACCTCGGACTATCTGGTCCAGCATTCGTACCAGCCAAGGCCGACACCGGGATACTGGTTTGGAACGGATATAACGCCGGGGATCTGGATGTCTGGGTGTTTATCGGGGCTGGTCAGACTTTGCGGCTGACCTTCGCCCTTACCAACGATAGCCTGGACACGACCTTAACTGGTCTGTCCATCGCAGCGTCGACGTCTGGTTCCGGCTCGCTTATCGAGGATGGTTGCGTTATCGACGAACCCGGCGCCTGGCCGGATTATGTCTCCCACGACGACATTACCTTGCCGCCGGCATCCGACCTCTATTGTTGGTTCGAATACACGGTTTCGCCGGGCGATATCGACGCGGCTCAACCGCTACGGTTCACCGCCAACCCCACGGCGACTTCGCCGTCTGGGGCCCAGTCGGCACCTGAATACACGGTGTCGGCTTACCCTCCCCCGGACACCGCGATTATCGGTCACCCCGATCACCTGCAGGTTCGTGCCGACTCGTTGGGAAATATGGCCATCTACTGGCAAGGTGTCCCGCAGTTTTACAACTACAACCCAAGCAATGACTGGCCGGTGACCGACCTTTCTGCGGAACCCAGGCGCAGTGCGAACAACGGAACCAACTGGATTATCAACCCTGGCGAGCCCGACGCCGAGTCCTGGAACACCTTCTACCTGCAGACCGGAAACAACACATTAGTCGGTCTAGATGGCACCGACGTGACCTTCGGTAGTCTGGGCCAGGAAGGTGTGCTCACCCAACCGAGCGCCGACTCGATCAGCACCACCTGGACTAAGGGCGGTTTGACCTTCACCCACCTGATCACTGTTGATCCGAGCGACCCAGACGCTCTCCATCTGCAGTGGAGCCTGACCAACACCAGCGGTTCTGTGCTGGACTCCGCGCGGGTGATTTGGGGTGGTGACACCGCCTTCCAGGGCGATGACGACGGTTTTTCCGACTACAACCCTGACACCAACACCTTGCTGTCTTGGCCGTCTGACTTCGAGGCCGCCCCGATGATCACCACCCTGACTGGTGACCCAGGCACTCCTTTCACCAAATACTACGCCGGGGCATATGACTGCGGGGAAGGTATGGCTAGTGGTGTCGACGGTGATCTTGACCCGAGTTATGTGACTGCCGATGGCCTCGATCCCGCCGGCTGTGAGGATCCGGAAGAGTATGGTCTTGACCTCGGCATTTTCATTCAGTGGGATGTGACGAGTCTGGCTTCAGGCGGCCAATGGGCGGTTGGTGCCAGCCTGCGGTTTGCCTCGGTCGTTGGCCTGAGTGTCGAACCGATCACCTCACCGGTGTCAGTTGACCCCGGCGAACTAGAAGCGGAGGTTGCCTTCCTGGTTGTTAACGCCGGTGACGAACCCTTGACCAACGTCACATTTGCGGTTAGTGGCCTGCCCGCCACTTGGAATCCGGTCATTACCCAGCCGGTGCCCACCCCAACGACTCTCGCCGTCGGTTCCGTCACAGCGGTGACAGTTAAGGTTAGTGTTCCCAATGGGGCGTCATCCGGCGACTTCACCGATGTCACCTTAACCGTCAACGCCGACGAGCTAGACGAGCCAGCGACTGGGGTCGCCCGGGCCCAAATCGCCGACGATCCAATCTCCACTCCCGATGTGACCCCAGGCACGGTTGGGATTCTTGGGACTGCCAAGGTTGGCGAAACCCTGAGCGCAAACCTCGGCACGCCCTCCCCCGCTGGTGCCTTGGTTGTCTATGCCTGGACTCTGCCCGATGGTACGGTGCTAGGAACCGGGTCAACCTTGGTGGTGCCCGCCTCAGCCGAAGGTAAGGCCATCACCCTCACCGTAACCTGGACCGCTAGTGGCTATGCCCCGGCATCCGTCACAGTGACCTCGGGTTCCGTACAACCTCAAGGCCAAACCTCGACTCCAATCGACACCTCGACTCCAAACGACACCTCGACCCCCACAAACACCTCTACACCCACCGGAACCTCTACCCCGACCGGCACGTCTACCCCCACCGGTACCTCGACACCCACTGGCACCTCCACACCCACCATCACCCCCACGCTTAGTCCCACTCCAACTCCCCCGCTCAACCCGACCGCTACCGTCACCTACACCTCAGTGGCCGTCAACGGCCAGCAGACGGTAACGGGCCAAGGTTTCGCCCCGGGCGAGTCCGTAACCGCCGTGATGAACTCCACCCCGTACCAAATCGGCACCAAGACCGCCAACTCCCAAGGAACCGTAACCTTCACCTGGACCATTCCAAGTGACACCGTCCGGGGCCTACACACGGTGACCCTAACCGGCATCCTCTCCGGCCCCATCACCACCTCTTTCACCGTCACCGGCTCGTCGGCTCCCCCAAATATCAAGACCGGCGGCGCCGCCAAACCCCATTGCGCGGCCACTTAGGCTAGTCCCGCAGGCGATTGCTGGGTTCATTTCTCGCCTAACTGACCGCGCAATGATTTCCACCTGCGAAAACGGCTAAAAAGGCGGTTAGCGGGGACAGGGCTGAACGAACCGACACCCGTTCCTTATCCGGTTAGTCGGTCGACATACTCTAGTAGCTTCGAAGGTGAGCGCGAGAGTAGCCAGTCGCGCGCAGAAGCGACTTTGCCGTCCATCAAGCTGAACAGACACGGTGGGCACTCCATCTTCGTGACAACGGCAGCCAAGTCTTTGCGGGTTGCAAAGGTCATGGCCTGTAACTGGGCGAGGTCGGCTTCTTGGCGCGCGCAAAAACCGTCGATGCCCTGCAAAATTTCGTCAAATACGCCTTGATACTCGGGAAAATACGTGAGAACTTCTGCTTGCTCGTTCCTCTGGATTATCTCCGTCACATTTCCCCTAGTGGTAACTCCAAGCGCCATGTGAGCTAGTGCGACATAGCGAGGAGATTTGATCTTAATCCGATTAAAATCGCGATCAACGACTACGTATCCTTCGTCGTCGCTACCTAACGCCCTTACGTTTTCAAGGCACTCTTCGACGGTTCGGAGGTTAAAGGTTCTGGGTTTGGGGATCCCGATGTCAGTGTCAAGTTCCTCCAAGGTGATGTTGTCGCGCGTGCCAATGTGACGGATTGTTGTCTGGGTATGTCGCACCACTACTCGGTTGTGGGGCGAAGTCAGCTCAAACAAGTAGGTGTATCTCGAGTTCAATGACTCCATGGTCTGGCCGGTCTTTTCCCAAGCCTCCATAAACAGTTCAAATAGATTACTGCGGGACGCCCCCGTGAGTAAGGCGCTATCAATGTGGGCATTTCGAGCATCAATCTCACCGTTACTAGACACATGCCATTGATCCTGATAGTTCCAAAGCTTTATCAACGAGCCGTCTAGTTTCTCCTGCACTTTCGCCGTGCCCCATTCGATCTTGGGGACATAGCTTTCACCGATGTTGCCAAACTTCATGAATGGCACACAAACCGGCTGGTAGTTGGCCGTTTCATCAAGGATGATCCCCCGACACTCCCTCACTAATGCAAGGTTGAAGTCGGAGCGAATTTGGTCATACTTTAATAGTACGAACCGACCATCCCGCTTTGTTTTCACAAAGTACGGCGAGTCCGCCAGGCGGGCTTCCCAGTCTTGGTTCTGACGTACGAAATCAAGTAACTCAAGCCTCATTTTCGATTACCCTCCCTCTAAATCTAACCCACCGAAGATTTAGCCTATCTTGATCGCTAATCTCATCGCTACCGTCAAGTCTCCCCCACAGCCATCTTCAGCCATCACCGGGAGTTTTCTCCAAGACCACACGACATTGGCTGAAGATAACCCAATAACCGGGGGCGGACTCGACATTTCCAGCCAATAGCGAATGGTCGCTCCCGATTCGCACGACATTGGCTGAAGACTGCCCAAACTGCTCATCCAAGCCGGGGGGTGGATGGGAAAAGGGTAAGTATCAAAGCACCCGAAAGCTAAGCGTTGTACTGGGCGACCAGAACGTTGTCTACATACACGTTAACAAGCTGATCGCGAAAACCGGCGAAGGCGACTTTTCTCGTCTTGGTGATGCGGACGTAGTGGAGTTCCTGGAAGCCAACTGGGATATCCCAGACGTTCTCCAGGGAGAATGACATCAGTTGAACCTGGCTCACTCTGGCTTGACCGTCGACGCGAATAGCCACCGGACCCCAGAACTTGTCGAAGGAAAACTCCACGTAGTGGCGTTCATTGGCTCCCACCCAGAACCCCACGCTGGACTTAAAACCATCGCGGCGGATCTCCGGTTGAGAGATCGGCGGTGGCTCCGACGGACCATACCAACCCATAGGACTACTCGACATCGATAACCTCCTTGATCAGACCCTTTAACTCCCCCGGTCTCATTATCCAGCATTGCCCGTAATCAACCCAATCGCTAGGGCAACGCTAGCTTATGCCGCCCACTCGGACGGTAACGTCGAAGCGCCTGTTAGAACCGGGCGCGTTCGGCGTCAGGGCGGATGCGCAGGGCCCGTCCGGCAACGCGGGCGCGGGCGAGACGCTGCAGGGTATGGCGTGACAGTGGCGCAGTGATTTCCACGAGGGAGAAGTTGGCGAAGACTTCGATTTTCCCGAGATCGCGACCGCGTAGCCCGGCCTCGGAGGTAATCGTCGAGACGATCGCTGCCGGTCGTACGCCATCGCGGTGACCAACACCAACCCAATATCGGTTCGGACGAGGCCCTCGGTGCTGCTCATGCCGGGGATGGTTACTTGGCTTGGCGTCGTGATCATAGTGGTGACGAGGAGCATGATGCTTCCCGGCAGCGGGAACCGACTCGCGGGAGACGCGTTCCCGCCGCTCGCGCTTGGTGAGGCCAGCCAGTTCGGCGTCAAGATCCTCATCCTCGCGATTAGCCGAGCCGTGGTCGTTGATCGCCAAGGCGGCAAGGGTGGTCGCCAGATTGATCGCGCGCTGGAGATCGTCCGCCCCACCTAGCGAAACCTCGCTAGCCTCAGTGTTCGAAGGATCGTTAAGGTAGGCCTCGACCGCCCGCCTGATCGTTGTCAGCTGACCGCTCGCCTGTCGATCCTCCACCTTGGACAGCAAGGCGGCAATCCTGTGAGTGGTCACTTCGGACGGGGAGGGGATCGCAGTCTGAGTCAGCTCTACCCCAATGGTCTTCTCTACCCGGCGCAAGCGATCGCGTTCCTTCGGGGTGATAAAAGAGAAAGCCACACCGGCACGCCCAGCTCGACCAGTCCGCCCAATCCGGTGAACGTACGATTCGACTTCGCGTGGCATGTCGAAGTTCACAACTAATCCGACGCGCTCAACGTCGAGCCCCCGGGCTGCCACATCGGTGGCAACCAAGACATTGAGCTGACCGGAACGCAGCCGTTCAACCGTCTTCCCGCGTTCCGACTGAGACACCTTGCCGGAAATCACTGAGGCAGCGATACCGCGCTCAACAAGGGCCGCGCCGACGGTGTCTGCCGAATCCCGGGTGTGAACAAAGATCAGGGCGGCGTCATGGCCGGAGGTGGCGAGGACTCTCGCCAAGGCGGCGACCTTACTCTTGTTCGGCACGATGGCATACCGCTGCTCAACACTAGCCACCGTCGAAGACTCGGGGGTCACACTAATCTTGCGGGGGTCGCGCAGATGAGCTTGCACGGTCTTGCGGATCGCCGGTGGCATGGTCGCCGAGAAGAGAGCGGTCTGGCGCTCAACTGGGACGTTGGTGAGGATCTTCTCAACCTCTTCGGCAAAACCCATCCGCATCATTTCGTCGCCCTCATCAAGAACCACAAAGTGCACCTCACTGAGATCCAGCGTGCCGCGTTCCATGTGATCAATGACCCGACCCGGTGTTCCGACGATGATCTGAGTGCCAGCCTCAAGGGCGCGCTTTTGCGGTACGTAAGGAGCGCCACCATAGATCGCGGTGACTCGAACCCCCGGCATTCCACTCGCTAAATCTTCTAACACCCCCGCCACTTGGAG
>JAIRKB010000064.1 GCA_031260385.1 Propionibacteriaceae bacterium
CTTACCCGTACTTCGCGACGAGTGTAACAAATACCACCACGTCTCTTGATTTCGGTAGCGACTATGGTTGGGGCCCCCGAACGATCTATGTCGTTCAAACAAACGCCCCAGGAACTTACAACAGCGGTTGGACAATCAGCAGCAACGCCAACTGTGTAAAAGCCCGCATCGCTTCGTACCCAACTCAATGGAGCGGTAAAACCGCCTATGAGGTGACAATCGAGATGAACAATCCGTCATTGCTTGACA
This sequence comes from Propionibacteriaceae bacterium, assembly GCA_031260385.1. Taxonomy (GTDB): domain Bacteria; phylum Actinomycetota; class Actinomycetes; order Propionibacteriales; family Propionibacteriaceae; genus WQYJ01. The sequence goes on from JAIRKB010000064.1 coordinate 250, forward strand.
AGAATATGACCGTCACCGTGAACACCGGAACCGGTTATGCCACCCTGAACATTAACTATCGTTTCTAGGCAACCCCAGCCAACGGACTCATGAAATCCGGTCTTCAGTAGACGCTACATACCGGGCGATCCGTGGGGAGTCTTCGCGGTCTTTATCATTCTTTGCGTACAGTTCGATGAATACTGTGAGATCTTTTGCCTTTAGGAAAACGAAAACCAGTCGCAGCTTTCCTTGGGCGCCGCCCGAGGAACAGTCCAGTCGCATTTTGACGACCTCATAGTGCTCAGTTTGCGCCAGCTTTGTTGCCTTCTTGCCATCGAAGAAGCTCTTTTGGATCGTGTCTCGGTCTTGAACCGGAGATGCGTAAAGCATGGCGATAACTCGCTTCGCTCGTTCTAGATCATCTTTGAGAGTGCGCCATTTCTTGGAGAAGGCCTTGAACTCTCTGTCGAACTGGGGGCAACTACTAAAGTTCATCTTCCGGCTCCGTGACAGCGGTGGGAGCAGAACGGTAGAAGACCAGTTGGTAGTCGACTGGCTTCCCGGTCTCGGTGGCAAGCCAAGGAGTATCGAGATGGGCGAAAGCTGAGAGCTGCGTTGCCGTCTTGTCGCTCAACCGATCGATCTCCCAGTTGATGTGCTCAAGCTCCACCGCACTCAGATGGGTGAGGGTTATCTCGCCAAGCGTCCTCAAAGGCAGATATTTCTTTTGATCGTACGAGAAATACTTCGTTGTTACGATCTCGATATCTTGGTTGTCCTTCATGCCCGCGATTACCGATTGGAAGGACGCCTGTTGCGGCACTGGCCCATGTTCGAGCTTTACATAAGTCAACCCAGTAATCGAGCGACCGAACTTTTCGTAGAAGTCAAAATCGATGAAATAGAGCAGTTTGTAAAGCACAGTTTCGCCAACATTGGCTTTTGCGCTGATCTTGTTAGTGATGTAGAGGAGCACTTCACGAAGCTTCGCTGGATGAATCTCAGGGCTGAGGTCTCGGGGCAAGATAGTGGGGTCCCCACCAAAAACCACTGGTGCGGTCTTCTGAGAGCTAACCGAAAGCACGCCGGTGGCTAGTTCATCGAGCGTGACATTGTAGAGCTTCGTCAATCCTTGAAGTTCCTTGAGCTTAGGCTCTCGCCCATCCTCAAGCGTTGCATAGGTAGCACGAGCCATTCCGAGTTTGGTGGCCGTCTGCTGTTGTGAGGCCTTCACGGATTCGCGTAATTGTTTGATCAGTTCACTTGTCGTCATCTCAGAACCTCCTCGTAACGACATTCTACTCTGCTCCAGAATTCTAGGCAACGATTTTCCAGTTTTCTGTCGTTAGACGACCACGCCGCCAGGTGTGCCCGCTGACGCCGTGAATCCGCCATATATGCGTGCACTGTCCACTAGACTGTCCCCCGTGTCAAAAGTGCTTTTTGAATTGCCCAAGGGTGTGAAGGTTGGTTTGGCCTTCTCCGGCGGGCTTGATACCTCGGTAGCCGTAGCGTGGATGCGTGAGCGGGGGGCGATCCCTTGCACCTATACCGCCGACATTGGGCAATACGATGAGCCCGATGTTGGATCCGTACCAGCCCGTGCCCAGACGTACGGGGCCGAGATTGCTCGCTTAGTTGACTGTACGGAAGCCCTGGTGGCTGAAGGGATGATCGCCTTGCAGTGTGGCGCCTTTCACATTCGCGCGGCCGGGCGGTATTACTACAACACCACCCCGCTCGGTCGGGCGGTGACCGGCACCATGCTGGTGCGGGCGATGGCGGCCGATGACTGTCACATCTGGGGTGATGGCTCGACCTACAAGGGCAATGACATTGAGCGTTTCTACCGTTACGGCTTGCTCGCCAACCCAAACCTGCGCATCTACAAGCCCTGGCTGGACCAGCGTTTCGTTGATGAGTTGGGCGGACGGGCCGAGATGAGCGCCTGGCTGACGGCGCGCGGACTACCGTACCGTGACTCTAAGGAGAAGGCCTACTCCACTGACGCCAATATTCTTGGCGCCACCCACGAAGCCAAAGACCTGGAGCAACTAGATGCCTCGATTGAGATCGTTGATCCGATTATGGGGGTCCGGTTCTGGGACGAGACGATCGCCATTCCAGCCGAGGAGGTCACCCTCGGGTTTGTCAACGGCTGGCCGGTAACGATCAACGGCGAGACCTTCCCCAGCCGGGTGGCGCTGCTGCGGGCCGCCAACGAGATCGGCGGACGCCACGGGCTTGGCATGTCCGACCAGATCGAGAATCGGATCATTGAAGCGAAGTCGCGGGGGATCTATGAGGCCCCCGGCATGGCTCTGCTCTACATCGGCTACGAGCGCTTGCTCAACGCCATCCATAACGAGGACACGATCGCTAGCTACCATAATGAGGGGCGCCAACTCGGGCGACTGCTCTACGAGGGGCGCTGGTTTGACCCGCAATCGCTGAGGATTCGCGAGTCCCTCTCCCGGTGGGTGTCCTCCGGAATCACCGGTGAGGTGCGGTTGAAACTGCGGCGCGGCGAGGATTACTCGATCCTCGACACGACCGGCCCGGGCCTGTCGTACCATCCAGAAAAGCTCTCCATGGAACGGGTTGAGGACGCCGCCTTTGGCCCGGTCGACCGGATCGGCCAGTTAACGATGCGCAACCTCGACATTGCTGATACGAGGCGCCGTCTGGAACAATACGCCGAGCTTGGTCTGGTCGGTGGACGGATCGGTCAACTGGTCGGCACGACCGACGCCACCAAGCAACTGGAAGGCAGTGATGAAAACCTTTGAGGAATTGTTTGCCGAGTTGAGCGCCAAAGCCACCAGCGGCGCGGCGGGCTCCCGTACCGTCGCTGAACTCGAAGCCGGAATCCACACCATCGGCAAGAAACTAGTCGAGGAAGCCGCCGAAGCCTGGATGGCCGCCGAATACGAGACCGATGAGCGCACCGCAGAGGAACTCTCCCAACTGCTTTACCACGCCCAAGTCATGATGCTCGCCCGCGGCCTAACCCTCGAAGACCTCTACCGCCACCTCTAGGGAACAACCCTGTTGACTGCCCGGCACAAGGCCAAGGCGACCCGCTTTTAGCGATATCCAATCTTCGACCTGATAGGTTGGTTCCCGTGACGAATCTGCTTAAGATCGCGGTCCCTAATAAGGGCGCGCTGGCTGAGGACGCCTCGGCGATGCTGCGGGCGGCCGGTTACCGGCAACGCTGGGACCTCAAGGATCTGGTTCAAATCGATGACCTGAACGCGATCGAGTTTTACTACCTGCGGCCGCGGGATATCGCGATCTATGTCGGTGAGGGGACGCTCGATCTCGGGATTACGGGGCGGGATATGCTGCTCGATTCCTCGGCGGAGGCCGAGGAGGTCCTGGGCTTGGGCTTCGGGACTACGCGCTTTCGGCTGGCCCGACCGGTCGGGTCCTCGATTGCGACCGAGGATTTGAGGGGGGTACGGATTGCGACCTCCTATCCTGGTCTGCTCGCCCACTTTCTCGACTCCAAGAAGATCTCGGCGCGAATCATTGCCCTTGATGGGGCCGTCGAATCGGCGATCCGCCTCGGCGTCGCCGATGTGATCGCCGATGTCGTCGAGACCGGCTCCACCTTGCGTCAGGCCGGGCTAGAGATCTTCGGTGAGGTTCTAGCCGAGTCCGAAGCGATCCTGGTCAAGCGGGCCAACTGTGAGGAGTGTCCGGGGGTTGAACAAATCGTCCGCCGTCTGACTGGTGTGATCGTCGCCCGCGACTACGTTCTGGTCGACTTCGATGTGCCAGAGACCTGCCTAGAAGCCACCTCGGCTCTAGCCCCCGGCCTCGAAGGCCCCACCGTCTCCCCCCTAGCCCGCGCCGGTTGGTGTGCCGTACGTACCCTCGTCCCAAGAAAAGGCCACCAGCCCCTAATGGACGCCCTCTGGGACGCCGGTGCCAGAGCCATCCTAGTCACCGACGTCTCCACCGCCCGCCTCTAGGCCGATATATCCCCGCGAGTGTCGACTTACGCTACACCTCCCCCTCGCGAAATGTGCCATAACTCGACAGTCGCGGGTCTGGGGGGTGGGTTTGTGCCTGGGGCCCATCATTGTGTATCGTAAGCTCTTGCATAATTACATTGCGGACGTGGCTCAGCTGGTAGAGCATCACCTTGCCAAGGTGAGGGTCGCGGGTTCGAATCCCGTCGTCCGCTCGGAGCGTCTCGAACTTCGAAAGCTCTAATCGGTGGAGTGGCCGAGAGGCGAGGCAACGGCCTGCAAAGCCGCGTACACGGGTTCGAATCCCGTCTCCGCCTCGACAACTAAATACCCTTTTGGGCGGCTGGCGCAGCGGTAGCGCGCTTCCCTGACACGGAAGAGGTCACTGGTTCGATCCCAGTGTCGCCCACGAAGTACCCAGCAAGGGGCGTATGGCGCAGCGGTAGCGCGCTTCGTTCACACCGAAGAGGTCACTGGTTCGATCCCAGTTACGCCCACACGATTGAGCGAGTGGTCGCAAGCTTGCTTGTGAGCCACGAGCGATTGAGTGTGGACGAACTGGTTCGACTAAGAACCAGTGAGGACCACCGAATATCAAGCCGAGAGGGGGACGGCCCCCTCGCCCCCCGCGCTGTCCGTTAACGTGCAAAGTTAGTCCGCATCTTGCGGCTTAACCTTGCGCGTTAACTGACTGAGCCTGGGGCCAAGCCAATGGGGTCAGAGGCTTTGGCTTAGCTGAGGCTGGCGAGGGCGACTTCGGCGCAGAGTTGGTCTTCGTCGGCGCTGCCGCCGGAGATGCCTAGGCCGCCAACTAGTTCACCAGCGATGATCACTGGCATTCCGCCGCCGGCGAAGACGAAACGACCGTCCACATCCTGGAGAGCATAACCTGGTTGGCCGGGTTGGGAGACGTCGAACATATCGCGGGATGGACGTTTGAAGGCGACGGCGCTGTAGGCCTTGCCTTGGCTGATCATTGAGGAGGCTAGTTGCGTTCCGGTCATTCGCGAGAAGGCGACGAGATTGCCACCATTATCGACCATGGTGGTGGCGATGGTGATGCCGATCTCAATAGCTTTCTTTTCGGCGACGATGGTTAGTTGACGGGCAATCGCGAGTAGATCGGTCATGGATTTTCCTTTGCTTATCGAGTAGTTGGTGGCCCGGTGGTATTGCGCACCACTAGGCGAGTGGGAAGATAATGGTGGCGCGGGGCCCCAACCCTGGGATGCCCGAGCAGCATTTCGGCTGCCACTTGGCCTTTTTCAACCATTGGTTGCCAAACAGTTGTTAGTCCAGCGGCGGCCGCCGACGGTATGTCATCAAAACCGGTCACCGATAGCCCGCCAGGGACACTGAGCCCGCGCCGAGCCGCCGCCACTAAGACCCCTTTGGCGAGGGCATCGCAAGTGCAGACAATCGCCGTCACCTCAGGGTAGTCCCGCAGGATCGCTTCGGCGCCAGCCCGACCCGATTCAATATCGGAGACGATCTGCTCTGAGACTCGGACGATCCCCCGGCCGTCGGTGACTGACACAAATTCCTCCAGGAATCCACGCACCCGCTCCCGCTGGACGGGATAAGTTGCTTTCGCTAGTCGTACGGAATCAACATGGCCAACGTAGGTCTCGTCGGCAAGACGGTGACAGAGCACCCCGACCTCGCGGTGCCCTAGACCAGCAATGTAACGCGCAGTCTCGGCCGAGGCGGCTAGTTGGTCGAGCCCGACCCATTCAGTGTCCTCCAGGGTCTTCGGACCGTCAACCACCACCACCGGTATCTTGCGTTGGAGAACCGCCTTGAGGGCCGGATGACTATCGGACATCGAATAGCAGATCACCGCGTCAACCGCCGCCAGGTTGATCTGGTTCAAACTCTTGGCATTGCCTTCAATCAGCGGCATCAGCAGCAAAGAGGTCGCCGCCTGTTCGCAAGCTAAGGCGACCCCCTGCAAGAAAGAAGCCGCCGCCTCGTCAAAGAAGGCATAAGGCAGGGAGTCGGTGGTCACCAGTCCGATCGCGGAGTTCTTTCCCGTACGTAGCTTGGAGGCGACCGGATTCGGGCCGGCATAGCCAAGTTCGGCGGCAGTCGTTAGAACCTTGGCCAGCAACTCAGCGGAGAGGTGTTCGGGGCGGTTGTAGGCATTCGAAACCGTCGTTCGGGAGATGCCAAGTCGGTCCGCAATCGACTGTAAGGTCATCCGCGCCGCAGCATCTGTCTCCATCACTACCTCGATCTAAAGTATTCCTTCCTCGCAGCCCCAGAGTCTACCAACGAACCTGGGGCTTGCACGGATGTCTCTACAGTGGCTCACCCAGGGACATCATCTGCAACTCCGGGGTTCGGCAGCCTGGTGACTGTGTGGCCAAGAAGAGCACAGCATTGGCGACATCCTCGGCGGTCAAGAAGAAGTCATCATGGGAATAGAACTCCTCATCGCGACCCCGACCGAGCGCAAAAGCCGTGTTG
>JAIRKB010000160.1 GCA_031260385.1 Propionibacteriaceae bacterium
AAACCAGGTGCGATGACAAGGGTCTCGCCTGGCCCCGTAACCTCGCCCCTTACGATGTGATCATTGTGGTTGCCGGTAAAGATCAAGAGCTTTATGAAGCGGCCGACCAACTTGCCAACGAGCTGACCACTGCCGGAATCGAAGTCGTGGTTGATGATCGTAATGTTTCACCCGGAGTTAAGTTTGCCGATTCGGAACTAATTGGCTTCCCGACGGTGGTGATTGTCGGGCGTGGCCTCAAGGATGGGGTCGTCGAAGTTCGTGATCGCCGTCTCGGCACCGCCCAGTCGGTGCCATTGGCCGAAGCGATGACCGCCGTACTAGCAATGGTGTAGAAAACTGGCGCCTGGGCGGGAGACATATCTGGCCGGCGATCCTCAGTCTGGCCAACCGGGCCAGTGAGCGAGGCCGATGCTGAGCGAACTGGTGAGAGTGGCGTTGCTCATTAGGTAACCAATTGCCTCGCTGGGATCCTCAGCGGAGGCGACCCAGACGGCGGCGGCTTGGACGAGGCTTTGTTGGGTGGCGGCGAGCATCGCCCGGGCGGTGGCCCCGTCGCGTCCGGCGGGGAGTTCGTAGGCCCCGGGGAAGGCTGGTGGGGTCGCCGTCAGGGAGTTGAGGGCGTCAAGATCGGCTTGGAGGGTGGCGAGGACGCGAGCGATCACCTCCCAGTCCTCACTGTAGTCACTGAGGAAACCGAGAGCCGCCTGGAGCCCGAAGATGCCTTCGTGGTAACGCAAGATCAAGTTGGCGAGGGCTTGATCGGCGGTGAGGAGGACCAGGGTATTGGAGGGATTAGCCGGGATGGGGGAGTCATAGTTTGATCGCAGCCCGCGCCGGACCTGTTCAATTCCACAGGCCAATGAGGCCCAGAACCCAGCCGTTAGCCCAGTGGATTGCTCGGCCCGGGCGAGATTCTGGTCGCGCGCCTCCTCTAGGGCCGACTCGGCTTCGCCGATGGTGCCGAGCCGAGGCTCGGGGTCCACTTCGGAGTTGATGGCCGAACGACGGTTTAGCGGATCGGGGCCGGTCAAGACCAGCCAGTAGGCTTCGAGGGCCCCACTGAGAGCTAGCCAACGGGCGGAGTCGCCTTGACTACTACTAATCGCGGCCACGATCTCCCAGGCAGTTCCGATCTCCTCAGCCGCCGCGCCGAGCTCAGCCACAAAAGCGGCGTTGATTGGCGGCGGTGCGGGCGTACCTTCAATGCGCGGATCGGAGAAAGTGCAAGCCGATAGGGCGAGCGAGACTAATCCGATTACAAGCAAGCGAGTGGTTTTGCGCATGGTTTGATATTAATGGGCATTAGCGTCTTTGAGCGAAGATTTAGCGAATTTGGGATATGGTTAGGTTACCCGGCGAAGGCCGGTGGACAAGTGAACCAGACAACCGTAAAGGAGACCGACGATGACAACGGCATCGGATGTAGTCGAGTCGGTAGTACGACTTCGTGGTATTGACCTTGAAGAGCTCAAACGAACCAAGGCGGGGTCGCGCGTGTTGTTGAGGATCACCCTGGATGGTGATGGAGCCTCCGGTCATGGCCTCAGTCTCGATGAGGTTGCTGAGGTGTCGAGCGAGATCTCCCTAGCACTTGATGAGTCCGATGTGATGGGCCAGACTGCCTATGTTCTGGAAGTCGGCACGCGTGGCGTCGACGCCCCCTTGACAAACCCCGCCCACTACCGGCGCAATATCGGTCGGTTAGTGAAGATCAACTGCGGTGATGAAACGGTGACTGGTCGGATTGTGGCCAGCGACGATGAAGCGGTTCAACTGGAGTCTGATCAGCGAATTGCCTTCGCCGAGATTACGAAAGCGGTCGTCCAGATCGAGATGAACCGTGCTGACAATGAAGCGCAAGAAGACTAAGGAGTAGCGATGGATATCGACCTGAGTGCGCTACGACAGCTTGAACAGGAGCGCGGGATCAAGATGGAAGTCATGATCCAAGCTTTCGAAGAAGCCCTCTTACATGCCTACGAGAAGGTGCCCGGCCACGCCGATGGCGCCCGCGTGACCTTAGACCGCAAGACCGGCAAGGTCGTGGTCTGGGTTCCGGAACTTAATGCCGAAGGTGAACCGATCGGTGAGTTCGATGGCACGCCGAAAGACTTTGGCCGGGTGGCGGCGGCGACCGCCCGCCAGATCATCATGAGCCGGATTCGCGAAGCCGAAGACGAGCGACGTTATGGGCATTTCCTCGCCAAAGAAGGCGATATTGTGCTTGGCACCGTCCAGCAGGATAAGGACTCCCGGACAGTGCGGGTCGATCTCGGTTCGGTGGAGGCGATCATGCCTCAGGCGGAGCAGGTGCCGGGGGAGAACTATAGCCACGGTATGCGCTTGCGCGTCTATGTTGTGGCCGTACGCAAGGACTTGCGCGGCCCGCAGGTGGTGGTCTCGCGAACCCACCCTGGTCTGGTCGATAAGCTCTTCCGCTCCGAGGTGCCGGAGATCGCCGATGGGATCGTCGAGATCAGGGAGATCGCCCGCGAGGCTGGTCACCGGACGAAGATCGCCGTCCGCTCGAAGTCGGCCGAGGTCTCAGCCAAAGGGGCCCTGATCGGTCCGATGGGTTCGCGCGTCCGGTCAGTGATGAACGAGTTGGGGGGCGAAAAGATCGACATCATCGACTGGTGCGAGTCACCCGCCGATTTCGTCGCCCAGGCCTTGTCTCCGGCCCGGGTCTCCTCGGTGACGATCATTGATGCAGGAGCCCGCAAAGCCCGCGCGATCGTCCCGGACTATCAATTGAGTCTGGCGATCGGCCGCGACGGCCAAAACGCTCGCTTAGCCGCCAAGCTAACTGGCTGGCGGATCGATATCGTGCCCGATACCGTCGAACCGACCGAGGCGGCCGAAGCCGAGGAACCCGTCGAGTGAGCTGGGAGCCAACTCGGACCTGTGTCGGCTGCCGAGTCCGGGCCCCCCAGTCCGCCCTGTTGCGCCTAGTTTGGGACGGGAACGCGGTCCGCTTCTCCCGAACGGCCCCTGGGCGCGGTGCCTGGCTACACCCGAGCGAGGACTGCCGGGAAAAAGCCGCTGGCCGCGGTCGCCTAGCCCATGCTCTCCGACAACCCGGCTGCCTACCCCCACCCGATTTCCCGAGCTAGTTCGGGCATATTGATGGCTAGAGGGTCAAACCAACTAGCTGGGGTTCGGCTTCGAGTCTGACATTGTAGGTGGCTTGCACCTGGTCGCGGATCTCGCGGGCGAGGGTGAGGATGTCATGGGCGGTGGCGGTGCCCCGGTTGGTGATCGCGAGCACATGTTTGGTTGACAGTCGCGCGGCACCCGTACCGTAACCCTTGGGGAATCCGGCATGGTCAATCAGCCAGGCGGCGGAGGTCTTGATGTGACCGTCATCCTGGGGGAAGCGGGGGGCATCGGTGGGGAGAGCCTCGGCTTGCTCAGCGGTGAGGATCGGATTGGTGAAGAAACTGCCGGCACTCCAGGTGTCATGATCTTGGGGGTCGACTACCATCCCCTTGCCGCGTCTCAGCTCTAAAACGGCTTGTCGTGCTGCGGTTGCCGGCGCCCGGTCACCTAGGTTAACCCCGAGGTGACGGGCCAACTCGACATACTCAATTGGCGCGGACTCGATCGAGTCTTCGAGGATGAGGTCGAGGCTCAGGACGACATAACGTCCGCCAGATTGCTTAAAGAAACTCGTCCGGTAGCCAAAGCGGGCATTGTCACCGCTCACCGATACCACCTGCCCCGAGACCCGATCGAAGACTCGGATGCTCGTGATCTGGTTGGCCACCTCAGCGCCATAAGCGCCAATATTCTGGATCGGTGCGGCACCAACCAGCCCGGGAATCCCCGAGAGCATCTCTAATCCACTCAAACCAGCTTCGACGCTCCAAGCCACCAGCTTGTCCCAAGGTTCCCCCGCCGCCACTGTCAGGGCCGTACCCGAGCGGGTAATGCCTTTGGTGGCGACCCGAATAACGCGCCCGCGAAACCCAGCATCCGAGATCAACATATTCGATCCGCCCGCCAGGATCAGCAGTGGCAGCCCCCGCTGATCGGCCTCCCGAACCGCCCCAATCAGCCCCTCCTCACTATCAACCTCCAACAACTCATCGGCCGGCCCCCCAATCCGAAAGGTCGTGAACTGAGCGAGGTGGCCTGACGCGGGGCTATGGTTTGTCATAACACCAGCCTATAGTGTCCTATGGGAGAATGGCTGTGAAGCGTGTTCCAACCGCGAGAAACGAGTGCGTGCCGGGTTTGAGGTAAATTAGTCCGGGTGAGCGCGGCAACAGAGGTCAACTTGGCGGTCAATCCTGACCTGCCGATTGCGGCGTATCAAGCGCAGATTGCGGCGGCGATCTTGGCCAACCAAGTGGTGGTGGTGGCGGGGGAAACTGGTTCCGGGAAGACCACTCAGTTGCCAAAGATCTGTTTGAGTTTGGGGCGGAACCGGATCGGGCACACCCAGCCCCGCCGGATTGCGGCGCGCAGTCTGTCGGCGCGGATTGCCCAGGAAATTGGCAGCCCTTTGGGTGAGATCGTTGGTTACCAAGTGAGGTTCACCGATGCGACGAGTCGCCAAACCCAACTCAAGGTGATGACCGATGGCATTCTTCTAGCCGAGATCGGTCACGATCGTAACCTCACCCGTTACGACACGATCATCATTGACGAGGCTCACGAGCGGAGCCTGAACATAGACTTCTTGCTCGGATATCTGAAGCAGCTTCTACCGAAACGTCCCGATCTGAAGGTGATCATCACCTCGGCGACGATCGACACCGCCCGGTTTGCGGCCCATTTTGACGCACCGATCGTTGAGGTGGCGGGTCGCTCCTACCCGGTCGAAGTCCGCTATCTGCCGCCAGCAGTCGATGACGATCCGATCCAAGCGATCGTCGGGGCGATTAGGACCTTGCCCCGCCAAGGTGACATCTTGGTCTTCTGCTCGGGGGAGCGCGAGATCAAAGATGCCGCCAAGGCGATTGCCGGGGCCCGCCTGCCGGTCGAGATCCTGCCCTTGTTCGCCCGCCTCTCGATGGAGGAGCAAGCCCGGGTTTTCGCGGCCCATAGCGGCCAGCGCGTCGTCTTGGCGACCAACGTCGCCGAGACCTCCCTGACTGTGCCAGGGGTACGTTACGTTGTCGATCCGGGGTTGGCGCGGATTTCGCGCTATTCCGCTCGTACGAAGGTTCAACGTCTGCCGATCGAGCCGATCTCCCAAGCCAGCGCCAACCAACGCGCTGGTCGCTGTGGCCGGGTGGCCGCCGGAATTTGTTTGCGCCTCTACTCCGAAGCGGATTTCCTAGCCCGTGACGAGTTCACCGAACCAGAGATCCTGCGCACCAACCTCGCCTCGGTGATCTTGGCGATGGCCAATGCCCGCCTCGGCGATATCGCTGACTTCCCCTTCGTCGAACCCCCCGATCGAACCCACATCACCGACGGCCTACGCCTCCTCGCCCAACTAGGAGCAATCGAACCCGACACGCCGTCCGACAAGCCCAGACATGGGGACGGTCCCGCTGTCCCCCCTAGTCAGCAGGGGTTTCGACACGAAACTAGAAGGTCGGCATCACCCGACACGCCGTCCGACAAGCCCGGACATGGGGACGGTCCTGGTGTCTCCCCTAGTCAGCAGGGGTTTCAGCGTGAGACGAGAGGGTCGACGGGGTCCGACACGCCTTTCGACAAGCTGGAACACCGGAACCGTCCCCTTGTTCCGGGCCTGGAACGCCGGAACCGTCCCCCTGTTCCGGGGGTTCGGTTGACGGGGGTTGGGCGGCAGTTGGCGAGCATTCCGGTTGATCCTCAACTAGGGCGGATTCTGTTGGAGGGGGCGAAGCGGGGGTGTTTGCGGGAGACCCAGATCTTGGTGGCCGCCCTGAGTATTCCTGATGTTCGGGAACGGCCTCAGGATCACCGGGAGCAGGCTGACGCCATGCATGCGCGGTTTGGTTCGGAGGCGATCTTGGAGTCGCCGACTCCGATTCCGCTCTCCAGCCCACCAATCGAGAGCGGACCGGCGCGTATTACGGCTCATACGGGGTGGAAGACGGGCACGCCCGCTCCCCAGGTCGACCCCGGGGGTGACTTTGCCGCTTGGCTGCGCCTGTGGACCTACCTGCGACGGCAGCGTAAGGCCTTGTCAGCGAATCAGTTCCGTAAGTTGTGCCGCAATGAGTTTCTGAACTGGCTGCGGGTGGGGGAGTGGTCGGATCTAGTTTCACAGCTCAGGGAGATCTCGCGGGGTCTCAAACTGCCGATCAATGCCGAACCGGCGCCGATCGATGACGTGATCACGGCTTGCCTAGCCGGATTGCTGTCCAATATTGGGTCGCTCGACCAGGATTCTGGTCGCGATTCTAAGGGTCGGCGCCGGGGGCCCCGGGAGTACCTCGGGACGCGGGGGGCTCGGTTTGCGATTTCCCCCGGCTCGCTGCTCGCTAAAGCCACCCCCGACTTGGTCGTTGCGGTGGAGTTGGTCGAAACCACCCGCCTGTGGGCCCATACTCTCGCCGCGATCACCGCCGAACAAGTCGAGGCGGTCGGCTCCCACCTGTTGACCCACACCTACGCCGAACCCTTCTTCTCCACCTCTACCGGGGCGGTTCTGACCTACGAAAAGGTCTCGCTCTTGGGCGTACCACTAATCGCCGAGCGCCGCGTCGGCTATGCCAAGATCAACCCCACCGACGCCCGCCGAATCTTCATCCAGTCCGGTCTCGTGGAGGGTCTGGTCGTGCCGCGTCCCGGACACGCCTACGCCCGCGTCCGCGACCACAACCAGGCGCTCCGCGACTCGATTGAGGAGCTTGAGCACAAAGCCCGCCGCCGAGGTTTCGTCGCCGACGACCAAGGGGTCTTCGAGTTCTTCGACTCCCGCCTACCCCCAACCATCACCTCCTTGGCGGCTCTGGAGCGCTGGCTCGATCGAGACCCCAAACATCGTGCCCGCCTAATGATGACCGTCGACGACCTTTTCGGCGAGGAAAACCTCGATGAGGCGGCCTACCCCGACACCTGGAGCTTCGGAGAGTTTGACCTAGGCCTCGATTACCACTTCGCCCCTGGCGACACCCGCGACGGCGTCACCGTCGAGGTCCCCCTAGCCACTCTCACCGCCCTAGATCCAGCCCCCTTCACCTGGGGTGTCCCAGGCAGTCGCGAAGAGTTGGCGATCCAAGCCTTGCGCAGTCTGCCCAAGACCGTTCGTACCCGCTTCGTCCCGATCCCCGACTGGGCCCGCCAAGCCCTCACCTGGCTCGACGCCAATGGCGACCAGACCAAACCCTTCCTCGATGAGTTAGCTCGGGCCCTGAGAGCCCTCACCGGCGATGAAGTCTCCGGCTGGGACCCCACCAAGCTCCCGGACCACCTAAGAATCGGCTTCCAAGTCCAAGTCGGCTCCAAAGTCGAGTTCAGCCGCGACCTGGGCGCCCTCCAAGCCAAACTAACCCAACAGGTCGACCAGAAGCTTGCTCAAGCCAGCCGCCGAGCGCCTACCGCTGGCACCACCTGGCTCTTCGGCACTCTCCCCCCCACCGTCCAAGTCAAAGCCGCCGGACTAACCGTCGAAGCCTACCCCGCCCTCCGCGACGACACCACCCAAGTTTCCGAGACCCTCCTAAGCGCCCTAGACCAAGCCCAGCAGTCCCACGCCAAAGGCCTAAGCCGCCTCGTCGCCTTCGCCCTGCCCGAACCCCACAAATGGATCGTCTCCCACCTCAGCATGGCCGAAAAACTAGCCCTAGGCACCAGCCCCTACCCGTCAGTCCCCG